>NZ_JBXKJL010000180.1:0-18529 GCF_056994735.1 Geomonas sp. | reverse complement strand
CCAGAAACCTTCACAGCCTGCGATCTCGGGACAACTTCTTGCCATGCTGGCCGCCGTTTTGTTCGGCGTGTCGCCTGTCTTCTGCAAGATATTTATAGGTGACATGTCACCGGCACTTCTGGCAGGTCTGCTCTACCTCGGCTCAGGAGTCGGCCTGCAACTCCCCCTGCTCTTCCAGCGGAAAAGCTCCCTCGCGGAACTGAGAGAGCTCCCCACCCGGCACCGCATGAAGCTGATTGGAGCCATCGTGTGTGGCGGTGTCGTCGCCCCGCTATGCCTCGCCTACGGCATCAAATACGGAACGGCCTCCGAGGTATCGCTTCTGCTGAACATGGAGACGGTGGCCACCACGCTGATCGCCTGGCTGGTCTTCAAGGAATACATCGGGCCATATGTTTGGTCCGGGAAGGTCCTTATCCTGATCGGAGCCTTCATCGTGGTCTTCAAAACAGGAGGCGGGCCGGCTTTTTCAATTTCAGGTCTGCTCGTCATCCTTGCTTGCATCTTCTGGGGGATCGATAACAACCTCACACGGGACGTTCGGGAACTGTCATCGGCGGTCCTGGCCTCGGTTAAGGGGTTCGCGGCGGGAACTTTCTCCATAACCCTGGCGCTTGTTTTCACATCGGGACCGGTGACGGGATGGCAGATCTGCGGGGCGTTGGCCATCGGCGCCTTGAGTTACGGCCTGAGCCTCGTCCTCTTTGTCGAAGCTCTGCGGAAGATCGGGGCAGCCAGGACCGCGACCTTTTTTGCCACCGGCCCCTTTGTCGGCACCCTCCTCTCCGTGGCACTTCTTGGTGAGCGCCCACCCGCACCATACTGGTTGGCCACGACCTTGATGGTCGCCGGCATCGTCCTGCTCTACAGTGAGGTCCACAGGCACAACCACAGCCATGACGCGCAGGCGCATGCCCACCCACATACTCATGACGAGCATCACCTGCATGAACATGAAGACAACGAGGATGGCGGCCAGCATGAGCACTTCCATGTCCATGCCCAGCTGACGCACTCACACGTTCATTGGCCTGACATTCACCACAGGCATGATCACTGACCTCGGTCACGGAAAGTATCCTGACGGGGAATGCACTGGCCAGGCACAATAAAAGGAAGGGGAATAACATGTTCGAGAAGCAGAGCACTACCGGGTATAGGGAAGTGTTGGCGGGAATCAGGCAGAGGACGCTGGTGCACGGGGAGAACTCCCTGATGGTGGAGTTTGTGCTGGGGAGGGATTGTGTGCTGCCTCTTCACTCCCATCCCCACGAGCAGACCGGGTACCTGGTCAAGGGTCAGATCCGGCTGACCATCGGTGATGGCGTTCATGATGTAATGCCCGGGGACAGCTGGTGTATTCCCGGAGGGGTGCTGCACGGGGCGGAGATTATCGAGGACTCGGTGGCGATCGAGGTCTTCTCACCGGTGAGGGAGGATTATCTGCCCTAGCAGGCAGTCGTGCTGGCGAGGCAACTTCTTCTCAAGACTGCAGCCGGACTATGAGTGGGAGCCTTACAAGGACGATCTCCGACTACACGTCCTCCTCGAACTCCCTTTCGAAGTATCTGAGCTTCCCCGAATTCGACCTTTCGATGACCTCTACCTGGTTCAGGATGATGGTCATGGAGGGAGAGAGATGCTTTTTCAGCTCAGTCACATAATGTCGCCCGAGCTGCTTGTTAAAGTCCCCGTCGACCCTGACGAATATCTCGATCAGGTCCCGCCTTTTCTGCACAGCCTTGAATTGCTTGATCCCTTTTTTCAGGACATAGGCGAATATCGCGTCATAGACCTTGTCACCGTTGGGGGTGATCACATAATCATCCCTTCTGCCTGACAGTATCTGCAGTACGGGCAACTCTCTGCGGCACGCACACTGCTTGCTCATGATCATCCCCCGGTCCCCCAGGCCGTACCTGATGAACGGGAAATGAGTGGCATTGAGCTCGGTCACGTAGATATCACCCTCCCGATCGATCACCCTCTTCCCGTCTTTGATGACCTCAAGGTACACGTTGGACGCCATCAGGTGCATGCTGCCATGCTGGCACTCGAACCCTACCAAGCCAATCTCCGTGCACCCGTACTCGCTTCTGAAGGGCGCGCCCGTTGCTGCAGTGATGACATTCTTTTCCGCCGGGTAGACATACTCACCAGTCCCAATGACCGCTTTAAGATTTAAGGAACTCAGGTCCATCCCCTCCTCCGTCATGGAGCGGCAGAAGTCCGCTATCAGGCTGGGATAGCCATAGAAGTAGCTCGGGTTGAACCGGCTAAGGCGCGAGTGAAACGCTTTCTTCGCCTCCTTGGTGAGATCGAACGCCGAAAAACGGATGCGGTTCTTGAGGAGATCCTTTGTTCGAGCCAGCATCTCACCCTGGAACCCCACCGGCCTCCCCCAAAAGCGCGCCTGCCGGTCGCCGATCCTGATGCCATGCCAGCCGTGGGCCTCATAGAGCACCGATTCCATGTAGCCGGTGGCGAGGCGATCCTTGTAGAACTGCAAGGGCATTCCCGTGGAACCGCTGGTCGACCTGTGGTCGAGGTGGAGCCCGGTAAGGAGGAGCGGGCGCCTGCTGTCTTCTTTTGCAGCCTCGCGCAGCATCTCTTTGCTGACCAGAGGTAGCTGTTCCATCACCTGGTGTACGTCTTCAGGGTTCAGGGCGGACCTGAGCCGGCTAAGGTCGCGGTACAGGGGGATTCCGGAGTCGCCGGCGGCACGCAGCACACGGCATAACCGTTCTGTCTGGTGGTTTTTGATCAGGTCCTTGTTCGAGTTGTGTATCAGTTTGACCTCCTCGAGATGAGAGGCCACGAACTCCTTACGCAGGTAATGAACCGGGTATATGACGAAATGCTTGGCCATAAGTTGCTGCATAGGTCACCTCTTTGCTTTTCAGTGACTTCACCTCACGACCAGGAGGATCGGACTGGTAGCTGTGAGTTCTCCGTCAGCCACAGCTTCGTTTCCGAACTCCATTTAGTATTATAACAACCATTCAACAAGCTGACTGACAGGTAATTAACTTTGTGGCATACTCCCATTCATGAATGTGGAGCCGGAACATAGGGACCCGCCCGATGAGCCGTGGCTGACGATCCCGGCGGGGCGAATCGATGCCTCGGAAGGAAGTGTCCTCCCGTTGAAGCGTGCCCGACTGTGGGCGCTGGTGCTGGAGGCGCGCTCTGTGGAGCATCGGATGGAGCCCACGGAATCGGGGTGGGAGTTGCTGGTCCCGGCTTCCCGGTACGAGGCCGCCTGCCGGGAGCTGCGGCAATTCGTGGAGGAAAACCGCAACTGGCCCCCGCACCTGCCGCCGGTCCGCCCGATGATCGAAAATACCCTGCCCACCATCTGCATCCTCCTGCTGCTCGCGATCTTTCACAACATCACAGCCCTCGACATCACCGTCCTCGGACACCACTCCATCGACTGGCTCGATATCGGCAGCGCCCAGGCCGGCGAGATCCAGGACGGGCAGTGGTGGCGACTGGCTACCGCCCTCACCCTCCATGCCGACTGGCTGCACCTCTTCAGCAACCTCGCCATCGGCGGCATCTTCGTAGTCTACCTATGCCGCGATGTCGGCTCGGGCCTGGCATGGACCCTCCTCCTCGCCTCCGGCATGCTCGGCAACCTGGCAAACTCCTATCTGCAGCTTCGAGGTCATAACGCGGTCGGATCCTCGACGGCCGTCTTCGGCGCGGTCGGCATCCTGGGCGCTATCAGCCTCATGCGATACCGGCATCACCTGCGCAGGAAGTGGCCCCTACCCGTCGCGGCGGCGCTGTCGCTACTGGCATTGCTCGGGACAGAGGGAAAGAACACCGATCTCGGCGCCCATCTCTTCGGCTTTGTCTTCGGGTTTGGTTTGGGAATGATCACCGAGCTGATGCTCGGCTACCTGGGGCGTCCACGGCGGGTGCTGAACGCCGTCTTGGCCCTATCCAGCGGGGGTGTTGTACTGGCAGCGTGGTGGGCCGCGCTCAGGGCGGCAAATTGAAGGTCACAAAAAATGATGCGGAGGAGTTCCCTCCCCCGCATCGCTTTGCTGCTATCTGCTCTGACCGAAGTCAGTCGCGGTGGCCGTGGCCGCGATGCTCACCACGGTCGCCCGGATGTTCGCCACGTTCCCGAGGGGGGCCGCCATGCCTCTCTTCCCTGCCCCGGTCGTAATCCCTCCTGCCTTTCTTCCACTGCCCATACGGGATATGACGCTCATGCATGTAGGCCCGCCGGTAATCCCTCGGCACCCGGTAGACCGGGGGCGGGACAATGCGACGCGAGACCCCACGCCACGGCCCCTCGTAGGCGCGGGACCTGTACCAGCGATCGCCGCGCGGTGACCACCAGTACCCGTTGTAGTAAAAGACATCGTAGTCCACCTCAGGAACGAAATAAACCTGCGACCCCGGGACCAGCACCACCTCGGGAGGCTCCCTCACCACTATGGGAGGTGGTCCCAGGTTTACATTGACGTTGACCTCGGCTGCTGCTTCATTGAACATCGCGCCTGCGAGTAAGAGTCCGCCCAGCAGGATGCGATGCGTGACTTTCATATTTTTCCTGACCATGACACCTCCACGAATCCTCGAAGTGCGGGAGCGGCGAAGCTCCCGATCCCTGCGTAGGCGATGCACTCAAGAAGTTAATGTATCAGCAATTGCTTCCAGTACAACTTTTCGCTCACACCAGGGCCAGCTTACAGGAACGGAAGTGGTTTCCCGGTCCGAAAAGCTAGAGCCTGGCAGACGGCGATGAGTTGGCCATGTGGAATTAAATGCCCCTGAATCTAACACGAGACAAAGTTCTAAGCAAACCGTGTGCTCCCTCATCACACCTGTCAGAAGCAATACTACTTCGAAGCAACCACCACCAATTACAGTTGTAATAACTGCAACGCCCCCACTTTATATATAGCAATGTCATTCTATGACAGAAATACCATCTTGAACATTCACAGTCCATGCCTGTTATAAACCGTTTTTGAGCCAGAGGAAAGATCGTCCCAAGCCGTGTGCCATGGAGAGGAGTCGGCTTGACAGTTAGTTGACGCACATTATACTAAACCCTTGTGGATACTCACATACCAGCTACTCGAACAGATATTCGTTTAAAAGGCTGCCTTACCCTCATTAGTGCCACGACTTTTTCCTTTTTATTTATTATAAACGGCATTTCCAGGTATTGAAAAGAGCGGAGGTAAAAGAAATGAAAACAGACCTGAAGATCAGAATGAAACTAATCATCGGCTTTGGCATCATCGTCCTTACTTCCGCAGTAGTAGCACTCACAGCGTTCTATGCCATATCGTCGCTCAACGCAAATGTTCGTAACTTGCTGGAGTCGCAGATCCCTCAAATGAAGAGCGTGGCCCAGATCAGCCTCGATATCGCCAACAACGCGCTCCATATGGATGAAGCAATAATGGCCGACGCCCCCGAGACTGTCCGTTCCGAGATTGCCGCTATGGGCAATAACCAGAAGGCGATGTCGGAGAGCATGGAGAAGCTGAAAACCTCCCTGACCACGGACAAGGAGAAGGCGCTGCTGCAGGCCATCACCAACAAGAGGGCGGCTTACCTCTCCATCCGCGGGAAGATCGTGGCACTCCTCAATGAGGGCAAGAGGGCCGAGGCACAAAAGGCTATCAGTGAGCTGAAGCCTCTACGGTCGGCGTATCAGTCGGCTCTGGCGGACCTCGACACCTATATCCATGAAGGGGCGAGGCTCGATGGCGCCAATACCATGAACAGCGTGAAGACGGCACGAATGACCATTATCGCCCTGGTACTGGCATCACTGGCGATTGCAGCCGCCGTCATTTACTGGATCGTCACCAGTATCACCAAGCCCCTCAATGCCGCCGTATCCACCGCCGACAAGATTGCCGAAAGGGATCTGACGGTCGAGGTAACCGGCGTCGACAGCACCGAGACTGGACAGTTGATGGCCGCCATGGGGAACATGGTGCAGAACCTGAGGGACATCGTCTCGCAAACCTCCGACATCTCTGCCAGCATCGCCACATCATCGACCGAGCTCCACGCGACTTCCGAGCAGATGGCCAGCGGCGCCGAGCAGGTGGCGCTCCAGACCCAGACGGTGGCGACGGCAAGCGAGGAGATGTCGGCAACCTCGAACGATATCGCCCGCAACTGTCATGAAGCAGCCCGCAACTCTCAGCAAGCCAGCAGCGCAGCCGAGAGCGGCGCCAAGGTCGTGGCCCAGACGGTCGAGATCATGAACCGGATCGCGGAGCGGGTCAATGCAACCTCCCGCACGGTAGAAAGCCTCGGTGACCGTTCCGACCAGATCGGAGCCATCGTCGGTACCATCGAGGACATCGCGGATCAGACCAACCTGCTGGCCCTGAACGCGGCCATCGAGGCGGCGCGGGCAGGGGAACAGGGACGAGGGTTCGCGGTCGTCGCCGACGAGGTGCGGGCACTGGCAGAGCGGACGACGAAGGCAACGCGGGAGATAAGCGAGATGATCAAGGCGATCCAGGGCGAGACCAAGGGTGCGGTGCAGGCCATGGAAGAGGGTGTGCGGGAGGTGAAGCAGGGAACTGAAGAGGCGGCGAAGTCCGGCAGCGCGCTGCAGGAGATTCTTGACCAGATCAACGCGGTGAGCATGCAGGTGAACCAGATAGCGACCGCCGCCGAAGAACAGACGGCGACCATCAGCGAGATCACCGGCAACATCACCCAGATATCGGACGTCGTGCAGCGGACCGCGCAGGGATCGCAGGATTCCTCGGTGGCGGCAGCGCAACTGGCGAGTCTCTCGGATGACCTGAGTACACTGGTCACGCAGTTCAAGATCAGCTAAGGCTCAACGTCTAAAGACCGTTTGAAAGCCGGCGTGGAGCGACAAGCACCCACGCCGGCTTTTTGTTATGGAGCTATGTCCAAAACAAAGGTACTGCAACACCATAGATCCACTCTGCCAGGTCGGACAGAGGCGAATCCCCCCTGTCCCCCCTTTGACAAGGGGGGGACGCTTCGGGGGGCTTGGTACTCGGCTTCAGAGTGTGGGATATTGCCAGCTCAAACAAACCAAATCCCCCCTTCCCGCTTTGTCAAGGGGGGGAAAGGCACAACCTGAAGGAGGTCGGATGAGAGACGGGCCCATCACAACAATCTTCCTGTGCGGTGACGTCATGACCGGGAGGGGGATCGACCAGATCCTGCCCTACCCCAGCAGCCCGCAGATCTACGAGTCCTACCTGCAGGACGCCCGCGGTTACGTGGTACTCGCACAGCGCCGCTCCGGCCCGATACACACCCCCGTCGACTTCGCCTACCCCTGGGGGGATGCCATCTCGGTGTGGGAAAAAATATCGCCTGACCTGCGGATCATAAACCTCGAGACGAGCATCACCCGGAGCGACGAATGCTGGGAAGGGAAAGGGATCAACTACCGGATGCATCCTTCGAACATCCCCTGTCTATCGGCCGCCGGGATCGATGCCTGCGCCCTGGCCAACAATCACGTCGTCGACTGGGGATACCCGGGGCTGGAGGAGACACTGGAGGTGTTGCATGCTGCGGGGATAAAAACTGCCGGGGCGGGAAGGAATGACCAGGAGGCGGCGACACCGGCAGAATTGACAGTACCCGGAAAAGGAAGGGTGCTCCTCTTCAGCTTCGGGCTCGAGTCGAGCGGCGTCCCGAGGGGATGGAGGGCCAAGCACTCAAAGGCCGGGGTCAATTTCCTCGCCGATCTTTCCTCATCATCCGTCTCCAAAGTCGCGGCGCAAATCACAGGGATTAAAAGGGCTGGGGACATCGTGATCGCTTCACTGCACTGGGGGGAAAACTGGGGCTTCGCAGTCGCGGAGGAGGAAAGGCAGTTCGCGCACCGGCTGGTAGATACGGCGGGGGTGGACGTCGTATATGGGCATTCATCACACCACGTAATGGGAATCGAGGTCTACCGCGGGAGGCTGATCCTCTACGGATGCGGCGATTTCCTCAACGATTATGAAGGAATCAGAGGCTACGAGTTCTTCCGGGGAGACCTCAGCCTCATGTACTTCGCCGACCTCGATCCTGCAAGCGGGGAACTGGCGAAGCTGACCATGATCCCGACACGGATGCGGTGTTTCCAGATCCAGCACGCAACAGCTTCAGACAGGGAGTGGCTGGAGGAGACCCTCAAAAGGGAAGGAAAGAAATTCGGGTCGTCAGTAAAGGTGACGGAGGACGGCGCGCTGGAGCTGCAATCCCCCTTGTCCCCCCTTTGAGAAGGGGGGGACGGCGGATTCCCTCTCCGTAGCCCTGCGGGAGAGGGAATAGAGGTATGGTTGCAGGGGAGCGGCTGAGATCTAGCTCCCGGCAAGGGGTCAACGCCGGAGGTGTCCCAGCTTGGACATCACGTTGAAGAGCCCGTCCTTCGAGACTGGCTTCACCAGGTAGGATGCGCAGTGGGCCTGGCAGAAGGACTCGATGGCCTCGTTGGAGGAGTTGAGGGCGGTGAGCATGACGATGTCCACCGCCTTCTCTGGCTTTTGCTCCTGTTCCAGTGACCTGATGGCCTCGACCGTCTCGTGCCCGCTAAGGCCTGGCATCATGATGTCCATAATGATGACATCGTACGGCTGGTCCTTTTCCCGGGCCGATCGATACTTCTCGAGGGCCTCCCCTCCGTTTTTTGCCTGGTGGCAGTCAGCTACCGACTTTATCAAGGTAGCAACGAATTCCCTGCAGAATACTTCATCATCCACCACGAGACACTTCAGCATGTTCCCCCCAGCCTCTCATTTCCTTCGTTTTCGCCTGCGCCCGTCTCACCTCAAGGCGTCGAACTGCATCGATTCGTCCAGCAAATGGGCCTGACCGATGTCCTGAAACTCCTCCCTGAGCGTGGTGAAGAGCGCGAGATTGTCCAGAAAGAGCCCAAGCAGCCTGGGATCGAAGAAGGTGCCGCAGCCGTCCCTCATTATCTGCACGGCTCCTTCGATGGTGAAGGCCTTCTTGTATGGCCTCTCTGACAACAGGGCGTCAAATACGTCCACCACCATCACGATCCTGCCGAAGATATGGATGTTCCTCCCTGACAATCCGTATGGATAGCCGCTGCCGTCCCACTTCTCATGATGTTGCAGGGCGATGATATGCCCGGCGGCTATGACGGGATAGGGACCGGCGGAGGAGAGGATCTTCCCGCCGATGACGGTATGGAGCTGCATGATGCGCAACTCCTCGGGATCGAGCTTCCCCGGTTTCAGGAGGATGCGATCAGGTATCCCGATCTTGCCGACGTCGTGCAGCGGTGATGAATAGCGCAGCACTTCGCAGGCCTTGTCCGAGAGCCCCGCGAGCTTTCCCAGGAGGTTGGAGAACTCGCTGATGCGCTTGGTGTGAAGACCAGTTTCCACGTCCCGGAATTCGGCTGCCTTGCCGAGACGCAGCGAGATCTCGTACTCGGTCCTGCGCGAAAATGCCAGCGCGTGCCTGAGGTCGGCGGTCTTGCGGATGACTTCCTGCTCCAGGGCCGCGCTCATCAAGTTGGATATATCGAGAAGCTTCTTGCTGCGGAGGTGGTTCCTGACCCTCAGCCTCAACTCCTCGGGGTTGTACGGTTTGGTCAGGAAGTCGTTGGCGCCAAGCGACAGCGAGCGGAGTACCTCGTTGCTGTCAGAGGTGACAACGATTACGGGGATGTCGCAATAGCGCTCGTCTTCTTTCAAGACGCACAGAAGCTCGAAGCCGTTCATCACCGGCATACCCAGGTCCAGCAGGATCGTGTCGGTGTCCGTATTGGAGCGGAGCACCTCCAGCGCCTGCACCCCGTTCGATGCCTTTAAAACGGTGGCATCCATTCCCGAGAGCATATACTCCAGCATCTCCAGGTTCATCTCTACATCGTCGACAGCAAGTATTTTTACCGCTTCGATCATATAAGTCCCTCAAGGTTTTCCAGCGCGACTTTCACAAGAGGAAGCCCGCACGGCCGCCGGCTTTCAACTCCACCAGCAGGGTCCTGCAGTGCTGATGAGATGGATACGGCGGCGCTTTTGTGTTATCGGCAGCCAGGAGCAGGGCTTTAGGCAATTAATGAGAGAGGAAATTAAGGTGGGATCGTGATGGCCGGCGGGGGGTATGGCTCAAGCAGAAAGAGAGCGGGATCAAGGTCCCCGCCCTCTTCTGGCGCAACAGTAAACCTTCAACGAGAGGTCAGATCAGCAGCCGCACGGGATTCTCCAGGATACGCTTCAGCTCGACCAGGAATTCGGCGGCATAGACACCGTCGACCATCCTATGGTCGGAGCAGAGGGTGACCTTCATGACCTTGGCGACGGCAGGCGCCCCGCCCCGGACTACGACCGTGTCGGCCACGGCCCCGACGGCCAAAACGCCTGAATGAGACGGGTAGATGATCGCGGTGAAGTGGCTGACGCCGTGCATCCCGAGGTTTGAGACGGAGAAGGTGCCCCCCCCCATCTCCTGCTCGGCCAGGGCTCCGGAGCGGGCGCGCTCGGCAAGTTCCCGGCTCTTTTGCGAGAGCTCCTGCAATGAAAGGTGCTGGCATCCCTGGATCACCGGGATCAGGACTCCGTCCTTTACCCCGACAGCAACGCCAACATTGACCTCCCCGCGGAGATGCATGCCGTCGGCGGCCAGCGACGCGTTGTATTGCGGGAAGAGCTGAAGAGCTAGGGAGACAGCCTTGACCACCATGTCGTTGACAGTGACGGCGATGCCGCTCTCCTTAAGCTGGCGCCGCATGGACATGGCGTCGTCCATCATTATTTCCATGGTCACCGTGAAGTGCGGAATGGAGCGCCAGGACTCGGTTACGGTCTTCGCCACTGCCGCGCGAAGCCTCGGCATGGCCTCGATCCCCTCTTCCAGCGGGGCCTTGGCGGCAGGAGGAGCGGGTTTCGGCTCTTCGGCGGGTGCTGCCGGCCGTGCAGGCTCTGCCGGAGCGCCTTTACGCCCATCGAGGTCCTGCAGCAGAATGCGGCCGTCGGGGCCGCTCCCTTTGACCAGGCTGAGGTCGATCCCCAGTTCCCGCGCACGCCGTCGGACCACCGGGGCCGCCTTCTCCCGACCTTGCGGTGGAGGGGCCCCAACCGGTGCCGGCTGAGCGGCAGGGATGGTTTCGCCGCCACCGGGCTTCATCGGTGCCTCTTCTTCACCCTCTCCCCCCTTTTCTTCAGGCTTGCCGATCAGGGCGATGACCGAGCCGACCGCTGCCAGCTCTCCCGCCTGCACCTTTATTTCCAGCAGCACCCCGGATACAAAGGCCTCGAGCTCCATGTTCGCCTTGTCGGTCTCGACCTCGGCCAGCACCTCCCCGCGGCGAACCTCCTCCCCCACCCTTTTCTTCCAGGAGACCACTCTCCCTTCGGTCATGGTATCGGAAAGTTTGGGCATGACGATTTCGTTCATGGCGGCTCCTCAGTAAGAGTCGTTGATAAGGTCGCGGACGCCCTGCGCGATCCCGTCGACCTGGGGGATGCAGGCCTTCTCGATCTTGCGCGAGTAGGGCATGGGCACGTCAAGACCGGAGATCCTCCGCACCGGGGCCAGCAGCGTGTCGAAGCAGCGGTCGTAGATGCGGGAGGCGATGTCGCCGCCGAGCCCCGCCGTCCTCCAGCATTCCTCCACCACCATGGCTCGGCCGGTCTTGATCACCGAGGCGAGCACGGTCTCCATGTCCAGCGGGCTCAGGGTGCGCAGGTCGATCACCTCGCAGGAGATCCCCTCCTTCTCGAGGAACTGGGCCGCCTGCAGGCAGAGTATGGCCATACGCCCGTAGCCGACCATGGTGACGGCGGAGCCATCCCGCATCACCGAGGCCTTCCCGAAGGGGACCAGGAATTCGGGGTCTTCGGAGACCTCCCCCTTGCTGTTGTAGAGGAGTTCATGCTCCAGGTAGATGACCGGGTTGTTCTCCCTTATCGCCGTCTTGAGGAGCCCCTTGGCGTCGGCGGGGGTCGCCGGGTAGGCCACCCTCATCCCCGGGCAGTGCATGAAGTAGGTCTCGAGGCTCTGGGAGTGCTGGGCGCCGAGCTGGCTTCCGCCCCCTCCGGGCATCCTGATCACCATCGGGAGGAAGACCTGGCCGCCGAACATGTAGCGCACCTTGGCCATGTGGTTGACGATCTGGTCCATGGCCAAAAGGGCGAAGTTCACGGTCATCAGCTCGGCCACCGGCCTGACGCCCCCCATGGCCGCGCCCACGGCCACACCGACTATGGTGTTTTCCGATATCGGGCAGTCCCGCACCCGCTCCTCGCCGAACTCCGACAGCAGCCCACGTGTCACCTTGAAGGCCCCCTCGTAGAGGGCCACGTCCTCTCCGTAGGTGACTACCGTGGCGTCGCGGCGCATCTCCTCCTTGAGCGCCAGATTGATGGCATCCCGGTAGGTCATCTCAGACATAGATATCCTCCCAGATCTGGTCGTCCTCGGGCCACGGCGACTGGGAGGCAAAAGTGACCGCCTCACCCACCTGTGCTACGCATCGTTCGCGGATCTCCTCCAGATGTGCCTGGGTCGCCATCCCCTCCTCGACCAGGCGCCGGCCCAGATTCGGGATCGGATCGCGGTTCTTCCAGACATCGCGCTCGGCGGAGCTGCGGTAGAGGGCCGGATCGGACATGGAGTGCCCGCGGAAACGGTAGGTGACGGCTTCGATGAAGTACGGCCGCTGCCTCTCCCTGACCCAGGCCGCCGCGCGCCTGGTCGCCTGGTACATGGCGATCACATCCATGCCGTCGACCTTTTCGCTGGGGATGTCATAGCCGCAGGTGCGCCGGTGCAGGGCGGACTGGGCCGAGGCGCGGTGGACCTCGGTCCCGATGCCGTAGAAGTTGTTCTCGCAGATGAAGAGTATCGGCAGCTCCCAAAGTCTCGCCCAGTTGAGCGATTCGTGGAAGGTCCCCTGGTTCATCGAGCCGTCGCCGAAGAAACAGGCGGTAATCCGCTCCTCGTTCTTGAGGCGGGTTGACCAGGCAAGCCCCACGGCGATCGGGAACTGGCCGCCGACGATGGCGTAGCCGCCCATGAAGTTCAGCTCCGGGGCGAAGAGGTGCATCGACCCCCCCTTCCCCTTGCAAAGGCCGGTTGCCCTGCCGAAGAGTTCGGCCATCACCTTCTTCGGATCGACCCCGCGCACGATGGCCTGGGCATGGTCGCGGTAGGTGGAGAGGATGTAGTCGTCCCTGGTGAGCGCCGCGGTGCAGCCGACAGCCACCGCCTCCTGTCCGGAGTAGAGGTGCAGGAAGCCGGTGATCTCCCCCTTTGCGTACTGCTCGGCGCAGCTCTCCTCGAACTCGCGGCAGAGCACCATCTGCTCGTAGAACCTGATCAGCTCCCCGTCAGGGAATAGCTCCTTTAGGTTCTCATCCATGGCTCTCCTCCTTCACGAAATTGAGCAGCCCCCCCGCAAGGAGCTCCTGGCGTTCGCGATCGGAGGCATCGAGGAGCGTGATCATCTCGGAGCCGTCGACCTTGACCGGTATCTCCTTCGCGCCGCTTTGTACCAGCGCCCGCACGCCCGCAAGCCGCAGGCGGTCGCCCTCCTTGAGGCGCTCGTAATCTGCCGGATCCTTGAAGGTAAGGGGGAGGATGCCGTAGTTGATCAGGTTGGAGCGATGGATCCTGGCGAAGCTCTTGGCGATCTTGGCGCGAACGCCGAGGTAGCGAGGCGCCAGCGCAGCGTGCTCCCGGGATGACCCCTGCCCGTAGTTCTCGCCACCCACCACCGCGCTCTGCTTCTTTTCCTGCGCCCGGCCGGCGAATTCGGGATCGATCTGCTCGAAGACGAACCTGCTGATGGCGGGAATGTTGCTGCGGAAGGGAAGGACCTTGTTGCCGGCCGGCATGATGGTGTCGGTGGAGATGTTGTCCCCCACCTTGATGACGACCTCGAGCTCCAGGCTGTCCGGGAGCGGGTCGAACTCCGGGAAGGGCTTGATGTTGGGTCCCATCACGATCTCCACGGCGCCGCCATCCTCGGGAGGGAACTCGATGCCCGCGTCGTCAACGAGGTACTGCCCGGGGTTCTGAACGGCCGGCCAGGGGAGGAGTTCGGCGAGCTTGCGCGGGTCGGTTACCACGCCGTACACACCGGCCGCCGCCGCGGTCTCGGGGGAGCAGAGGTAGACCCGGTCTTCCTTGGTGCCGCTTCGCCCCGGGAAGTTCCTGGGGAAGGTCCTGAGCGAGACCTGGTTCGTTCCCGGAGCCTGCCCCATGCCGATGCAGCCGAGGCAGCCCGGCTGGTGCACCTGCCCTCCGGCCAAGAGGAGCATGATGAAGCCGCCGTGGGCGACCACGTTCTCCAGCACCTGACGGCTTCCGGGATTGATGTGGAAGGTCAGGTTGGGGGCGATCTTGCGGTCCTCCAGGATCTTGCAGACCGTCATCAGGTCCCGGAAGGATGAATTCACCGAGCTCCCCACGATCACCTGGTCAACCTTGAGCCCTTCGATATCGGCCACCCGCACCACGTTGTCGGGCGATGACGGGCAGGCGATGAGCGGCTCCACCTTCGAGAGGTCGATCTCGTCGTATTCGTCGTAAGTGGCGTCCGGATCGGCGGCAAGCTCCCGCCAGACGTCCGCTCGCCCCTGGGCCTTGAGGAAGGCCAGGGTCTGGTCGTCGCTGGGGAAAACCGTACTGGTGGCGCCGAGCTCGGCACCCATGTTGCCGATGGTGGCGCGGTCGGTGGCGGATAAAGTCGCGACACCGGGGCCGTAGTATTCGATGATCTTCCCGACGCCCCCCTTGACCGTGTGCCGCCGGAGCATCTCCAGGATGACGTCCTTCCCCGAGACCCACGGCTGCAGCTGTCCCGTCAGTTTTATCCCCCAGATACGCGGGCAGGTGAGATGGAAGGGGTGGCCGGCCATGGCCAGCGCCACGTCCAACCCCCCGGCGCCGATGGCCAGCTGCCCCATCCCGGCCGCCGTCGGGGTATGAGAGTCGGCGCCGAGCAGGGTGGTGCCGGGGACGCCGAAGCGCTCCAGATGGACCTGGTGGGAGACGCCGTTGCCGGGCTTGGAGAGATTGACCCCGAACTTCCGGGCCGCGGTGGCGAGAAAGACATGGTCGTCGGCGTTCTTGTTGTCGGTCTGCAGCAGGTTGTGGTCTATGTACTGGGCCGCGAGACCGACCTTGACCCGCTCCAGGCCGGTGGCCATGAATTCCAGCATGGCCATGGTGCCGGTTGCGTCCTGCAAAAGGGTCTGGTCGATCTTCAGCGCTATTTCCCGACCGGGTGCGAGCTCACCTTCCACGAGGTGAGCTTCCATTATCTTGGTGGCGAGATTTTTTCCCATTGGGCCTCCTCTTCAGCTCTCAGCGTCATAATAAAAAAGACCGGACGCAGCGTTACCGCCTGCCTCCGGTCTGGCACTACTTTTCGACCAATTCCCTGAGCACAACCGCGTTGTTACGCTCAGTGTCATGGGCTGCGAAGAGCAGGGTCACGGTCCGCTCCCGGGCCAGACCGCGGATCTCCTCCAGCAGCGGGCGCTGCCCTTCGAGCTCCTGGAGGTACCTCTTCCTGAACTCCTGCCACTTGGCCGGATCGTGCCCGAACCAGTGACGGAGTTCATCGCTCGGCGCAATCTCCTTCAGCCACCGGTCGACGTGGGCCCGCGACTTTGAAAGCCCCCTGGGCCAGAGCCGGTCCACCAGCAGGCGCAAGCCGTCGGCAGGGGCGGGCTCCTCGTATACGCGCTTGATCCTGAGCATCACCGTGGCTTGAAGCCACGGCGGCATCCGGGGAGGATGCCGCCCGAGCGCGGTGTGGTAGTCGGGGTTCTGCGGATAACCATTGGGTTCTCGATGGACAGCTGGATTGATCTGCGCAGAAGATGGAATTGCCGAACCTACAGAGCCGCCAGCACTCTCTCCATGCTCTGCTTCACCGTTTCCGCCAGCTCCGTCAACTGGTCGTTACCGACCAGGGAAAGTGCCGCTACCGGGTCCATGATCATGACCACGGTGCGGGCGTCGGAGAGCGAGTAGAGGACGACGTTGCAGGGAAGGAGTGTCCCCACGTTCAGTTCCACCCCGAAGGCCTGGTAGGCCAGTCCCGGATTGCAGGCGCCGAGGATCAGGTAGTTGCGGAACTCCTTGTGCAGCTTCTCGCGGAACTTCTGCTTCACGTCGATCTCGGAAAGGATCCCGAAACCTTCCTTCTGCAGTTCCTCCTGGATCTTTCTGCGCGCATCGGCGAAGGGGACGGCCAGGGTGAGGCCGAAGGCGTAGGGGGTGGTGAGAGGCTGGGCCTCTTCCCTTTCCATGGCCTCCGCCCGCTGTTTCAGGGCCAGCACCTCGCTCTGTATCTGTTCGGGGATGGTGCTCTGGATCAGCTGCTCGGCGTGCTCGTCCTTCGGTGTCCAGTCGACCTCGATGGTCAGCACCTGGGGTGCTACGGGGCTCTGCACCGAGGACGGGACCACGCGGTTCACCACCCTACCGGAGAAAAGGGGGTGCTCAAGCAGGAAGTAGTGGACCTCCCCGTGGGCCTTGTCGATGACCACCTTCTCCTTTATCAGCATCCCCTCGCCCTTGATCTCGCGCAGGACACCGTTGCCGTAATGCTGCAGGATGCGGGACTGCACCACACCCGGCATGTAACCTTGAGGCTGTTCCACCTTCTCTATGAGGAGCTTCCATACGGTATCGAGCGCTGCATGCACCTCGCTGCTGTATGAGATCTTGCGCATCGTTAGCACCTCCCGCTGTCTTTGACGCTCGCTGTCAAATAAGGTCCGGGAAAGGCTGGGCCTTTGTCCACCATAACTTTACCCCATACTTCCCCCGCGGCAACCAAAAAGCCCGCAGAACGCGTGCCTGCGGGCTCCGGTGTGGCTGATTGTCCGGCTGTCACCGGGGGGTGAGAGGCCTCCCCGATTCGAGTTCGCGCTTTTGGTGATAGATGAAGCGGACCATGTAGTACTCGAAGGGATAGCCGCTCTCGTAGTAGCGGAAGTCGATCAGGTGCCGGGCGTCTATGGCTTCAAGAAGGTTTATCCCGGTGGCAATGGTGAAGCTGTCGTCGGATGAGCCGGTGAGCGAGTCGATGCCGGTATAGATCCCGTACCTGATACCGCCGTCGACCGCGAGTCCCCCTGTGTCCCGCACCGATGACGGGCCGAAAATCGGAAGCACCAGGTAAGGCCCGGACTCGACCCCCCAGTACCCAAGCGTCTTGCCGAAATCCTGCTGGTGTCTCTCCAGGCCCCACTTGGTCGCGGGATCGAAGAGCCCCCCCAGCCCGAGCGTGGTGTTGGTCACGAAGCGGCCAAGCGTAATGGCGGACTCCTTCCCCTTCAGCTGGAAGATGCTGTTGGTGAGATTGCGGATCTCTTCGATGTTGTAATAGAAGTTGGTGATCCGCTCCTGGAGGAAGACCGGGGTGATGAATTCGTACCCTTTGACCACCGGAAGAAAGAGGTACTTGTCGAAGTAGAAGTTGAACCGGTACATGTTGCGGTTGAAAGATTCCCAGGGGTCGTAGATGTAGGCGATCGGCTCGTCCTTGAATTCGCCAACCGTGTGCATCGCCGGCACCTCAGCGGGTGAACCGGACCTGGTAGCGGCGCACCCAGTGACCGAGAGGAGCATGAGTAAACCGAGGATGGTACGAGCGATCATGACATCCTCCTGATCATCTGAAGAAAGCGACCATGTACTCCAGGTTGTCCTTGTATTCTACGTTTCCCAAGTGGCCGCCGCGAGGGTAGACCTTGGCGCGGTTGCCGAAGAGCCGCTTGAGATAATCGACCTCCGCCTGGGTCACAATGAAATCGTTCTCGTTGAGCACGACGCCGAACTTCGGTGAATTCAGGTACGGCTCGATGCTTTTCAGGCTCTGTGCGTCGATCAGTCCCTGCTTGGTTAGCCCCGGATACTTCCTCTGGAAATAGGGATAGAAATACTCGTTGAAATAGTCGAAGAAGCTAAGGTGCGAGGAAACAAGGAAGTAGTCGTAAAGGGAGTCGCCTTGCCTCAGCACCAGATTCTTCGGCACGATGTAGCCGCTGTTGGTCATCACGTCGGAGGCGAAGACCATGCCGCCGAGATTGATGCGGAAGGTCAGGCCGATCAGACCTCCGGTCTCTTCGCGGTTAAAGAGCTGCTCATTGTACATCGTGTAGAGGAAGTCGTCGTTCAGTGCCACGAAATTGCCGTAGCGATAAAACTCGCTGAACTTGGAGAGCATCCTGTTGAAGAAGACCCCCTCCTGCTTCGGGCCGCCGGGAACCGCTGCCAGCAGGTCCTCGATCCTGGCAATCGAGCTGTAGATGCTGACGGAAGGGTTTATCATCAGGACCTTCCGGAAATTGAAGACCTTCCGCTCCTCATCGAGCTTCGCCACGAAGGCCGCATCGTTGCCCCCAAGGCTGTAGCCGCAGATGTTGAAGGAGGAGACCTCTATATCGCCCTTGACCTCCTTCCAGGCCACCTCCATGGCGTGATAGATATCGGCTGCGTCTTCGCCGAGATCGCCCGGCACGCAGCTGCGGGAGGCGGAGATGATGAAGTTGGCGTT
>NZ_JBXKJL010000179.1:0-1011 GCF_056994735.1 Geomonas sp. | reverse complement strand
GCCAAGGAGGCTCTTGAGCGAGAGGCTCGGCAGGAGGCGGAGCGCCGACGGCTTGAGCAAGAGCAGAAGAGCGAGGAGCGCCCGGATCGCCGGGGCCGGCCGCCAAAGGCTCCTTCGGATAAGCCCGAGGGGAAGGCTCAGCGCAACTTCACCGATCCTGACTCCCGCATCATGAAGGATGGCGCGACCAAGTCTTTCGCCCAGTGCTACAACGGTCAAGCGGCTGTTGACGAGAGCTCCCAGGTGATCGTTGCGAGTCGGCTCAGCCAGGAAGCCAACGACAAGCGCGAACTGAAACCCCTCATCGAGAAGCTCAAGACCAACCTCGATGGCGCCAAACCGAACAAGGTCAGTGCTGACAACGGCTACTTGAGTGAGGAGAACCTCACCTATCTTGCCAACGAAGAGATTGACGCCTACGTAGCCACCGGCCGCTTGAAACACACGGATCGGCTGCTGCCGGCTCCTAAGGGGCGAATTCCCAAGGATGCCACGATCAAGGAGCGAATGGCCCGCAAGCTCCGGACGATCAAGGGGCGGATGACCTATGCCAAGCGCAAGGAGATCAGCGAGCCGGTCTTCGGGCAGATCAAGGAGGTCCGAGGGTTTCGGCAGTTCCTGCTGCGAGGCATCGCCAAGGTTGACTGCGAGTGGGACATCATCTGCCTTGGCCATAACCTCCTGAAGCTCTTCCGGAGTGGGTGGGCATCGGCATCGGCTTAGAGGGCAGTGCCGCAGCCTCATGCCCACCGTGAGCATCACCGCTTACAGCCTGATCCGCGGCCGTAGTGATTGTTCATCGAGCACATCGGCCCTAAACGATTCGAGTTTTCAAAGAACAACCGACGGACCGAAAAAAATCATCCCGGTACGCCGACAGACTCCTAGGGAAATCAAAGAGAAAGATTCCGGGTGCTGGAGTCGCCAGCCATCGCGGTTCTCGGTTGGTGAACGGTCAGGACGGACTCGCCTTCTTCGAGGACGTGCGTCCCGAAAATCGCACGGACCTTC
>NZ_JBXKJL010000178.1:0-2049 GCF_056994735.1 Geomonas sp. | reverse complement strand
CGGAGGGGGCTAGGGGGTGGGGGACGCTAATGACTTGACCATGCGGGGCAGTAGTTGCAGAATGTGAAAATTGTTTCGAACCAGCTGAAGGAGTAAACCCTTGCCTCCCTACTCCCGTTCCCTTTTTAGAAAAATAGCATTGTTAGCCCCGCTTCTTGGCCTCTCCTTGCTGGCCGTCGTCTCAACAGCGGCAGCCCAGGGAATCGCCACCTATCCCATCCTCCCCACCGGCTACAGCTCGATCAAAGTCTTCGACAACCAGGGGCAGTTCGTGGGACGAATCCTGCCGACGCAGAGGTACTGGACCCCGATCGAGAGGATTCCGCTCTTCCTTCGCAGCGCCCTGGTCGCCGTAGAGGACTCGCGCTTTTATGAGCATGGCGGCATCGATGTCCGGGGCATAGCCCGGGCCTTGATGAAGGACGTGGTGAAGGGGAGGATGGCGGAAGGTGGCTCGACCATCACCCAGCAGCTGATCAAGAACAAATACCTCTCGGGCGAGAAGACCATCGACAGGAAGCTCAAGGAAGCGCAGCTGGCGATGGAATTCGAGAAGAAGTACAGCAAGGACCAGATCCTGGAGATGTATTTCAACCAGATCTACTTCGGCAACGGTGCCTGGGGGATCGCGCAGGCGGCGCGGCTGTACTTCGACAAGAACCCCGAGGAGTTGACCGATGCCGAATGCTCTCTCCTTGCGGGGGTGCCGAAGGCGCCGGGTAAATACAACCCGCTCGGCAAGCCGGCCGACGTGAACAGCCGGAGGAGCATCGTCCTCAAGCGCATGGAGGATCTGAAATTTATCACTCCACGCCAGAAGCAGGCGATAGTCGAGCATCCCGCCGCGGTCATCAAGGCCGGCGCGGCTCCGTCGTACGTGGCGCACCTGCGCAACAAGCTGATCGAGCGTTTTGGACCGAGGGTGGTGGAGCAGGGCGGTCTGGACGTCATTTCCGCCATGGACCTGAGGCTGCAGACCCTGGCGGAAAGGACGCTGGTCCAGGGTGTGAAAAAGATATCGCCGAAGCTGCAGGGTGCGCTCCTGTGCCTCGACCCAACTACCGGGGACGTTCTGGCCGCGGTCGGAGGGGTGGATTCCAGTCCCAAAGCCTACAACCGTGCCTTCTTCGCCAAGCGTCAGCCGGGGTCGTCGATCAAGCCGCTCATCTATGCCGATGCCCTTGAAAGTGGCTTCACCGCCAGCACCGTGCTGAACGACACGCCGGTCGCCTACTCCCGCGGGAACAACCAGTCATGGAAACCTCTCAACTACGAGAGGAAGGGCTACGGCGACCTCTCCCTGAGAGAGGCCCTGGCCCACTCCAACAACGTCATCGCGGTCAAGCTCCTCGATGCCATCGGTGTCCCGAACTTCGTCAACTTCGCCGGCAAGATGGGACTTTCGCTCCATAATCAGGATCTCGGCCTGGCGCTGGGGACGGAGGAGGTAACCCTCAACGACCTGGTCTCGGCTTATACCCCCTTCGCCAACGGCGGCATGAGGGCGGAGCCCAGGACCATCGTTCGTATCTACGACCGCAACCGCCGAGCCTGGACCGACAACCCGCCTGCGGTGACACCGGCCATTGCCCCGGCCACCGCATTCGTGACCACCCAGATGATGAAGGACGTCCTGACCTACGGCACGGCGAAAGGCCTCAAACACTTCAGCCAGGAGCGCCCGGCAGCCGGCAAGACCGGAACCACCGACGACTATCGGGATGCCTGGTTTGTCGGCTTCACGCCGCAGTTGATCACCGGCGTCTGGGTCGGTTATGACAAGCCGAAACCCGGCGGGAAAGGATTCACCGGCGGTGCGATCTCGGCACCGATCTGGGGACGCTTCATGCGGGCCGCCCTGGCGGGTAAGCCGGCCGTCGATTTCCCCAAACCCGACACCGTGGTCGCCGTCTCGATCGATCCTGCCACTGGACTCCTCTCGACTCCGGAGTGCCCGACCAGGAAGGACGAATACTATATCATGAGCACCGAGCCGACCCAGTACTGCCCGAAGCATGGCGGCAGTGCCATAGAGCCGGCGTCGCCAGC
>NZ_JBXKJL010000177.1:0-22789 GCF_056994735.1 Geomonas sp. | reverse complement strand
TCGGGCGTGCCGAAGGCCTGCCGGGTCTGGTCCATGCCGATGGCCATCCCCATGGAGGGGGCGAGCTCCGGGCTCGGGGCCAGGATCAGGATGCGGCAGCGCTTCCCCTCCTCGAAGTCGGGGAAGAGGTAGGACTGCGTCATGATACGGTTCGCCGTGAAGACCAGGCGCTTGCCGTCCTCGTCGCGGAAGATGCGCCCGCGCTGGGTGATGCTGGTGGTGCCGCCGGTGAGGCAGGACATGACCGACTGCTCAAGCGGGAAGGAGGCGACCAGGTGGGTCTTGAAGACGTCGTTGTAGACCATGGGGACGTCCTGCCATCTATCGATATCCCCCGGGCGCACCTTCTTCAGGTCGCAGAACTCCCGGAAGAGCTGGTTGTTCTTGTACTGCAGGTCGAAGAGCTGCATGGCGTAGTCGTTGAAGCTTGGGAGTTCGGCGTCGACGCCGGCCTCGAGGAAGGGGAGAATCTCCTCGGTAAGACGGTGGCTTGTACTAGCAGTGGTGGACATAAAAGACCTCGCGTTTGTGCTTTTGGCTGCTAAATCCCGATAGATCACTCATGATGCTGTGGTGCGCGAGACACAGAGGAAAAGCCTATGTGGGCAAAAATCTCAGCAGCGGAAAAGCCTGTCTCTGCCGACCTTGCGCGTTATGGTTACCAAGTCTATGCCTAAAAGACGAGCACCTTGTCAGCGTATATTTTGGGCAGAATCGTGCCGAAATCCGCCACGGCATAACTCTCAACCTTCCCCCCCGGCTTGTTGTCGTAGCGGGAGATGGCGGCTACCGCATAGGAGCCGTCCGCATTGATGACGAATTTTACGTCCAGCCCCCTGCCGATCACACCGGCCTGGCGGTCCTTTTCGGACAGGGAGGAATCCTTCAACTTGGCGTAAAAATCGACGACCACCCTGCCGCCCGTGCCCCTGGACTCGGTCCAGTCCCTGGTTTCGAAGTACTGGTAACGGTCGAAGGCGCCGCCTATGGTATTGGTGGGCAGGGCATCGAGCTTCGCATCCCTTATCACGCCGATAAAACCGTCTACTTTTTTCGCGGCGGGAGCGCCGGCGTCTTTCTTTGCGGCTTCGGTGCCTGCTTTCTTGGTGGCATTGCCCTCCTCCTTTGAGCAGGCGGCCAACGACACGGCAGTCAGCAATGACAGTGAGACCAACAACATTTTCCGCATTCTAATTTCTCCATTAAACAGCCCGGCTGGTAACTCGGGCGATGATAAAATGACCCGCTCTATTTCGGGCGTCTTTTCTCGGCAAGTAAGTGTTTGTGAGCCTTCCACTCCTCGTAGGCCAGCTTCATACCCCTTCCGACCGGCAACTGACTCATCAGCGAGAGGATGTGGGCATGCGGGAAGCCATAGATCGGCATCTTGAACATATGTCGCAACACCCGGGGCACGCTCAAAAGTTCGAGAGAACTCTGGTAAAACTGCTCTTCCCTCACCTCGGGGGTCATGGCCGGGTCGGGATGCTCGAAGACGGCGTAGGCGCCGCTGTAGTACTCCCAGCCGAGCTCCTTGTAGATGTAGGGCTCGTATTGCTTAGCAAGCTCCGTGCCGGGGTAAGGGACCACCAGGGAGGGGTGCATGCTCACCCCCAGCCTGTCCGCTACCTCAACGGAACGTTTGAAGTCGTCCAGGGAGTCATTGCGCCCCCCCAGCATGTAAAAGAGCGAGACGTCTATGCCGTGGTCCTTCAGGGTACGGACCGCCCTTTCCCGGTCGACGCCGATCTTGCCGTTGGCCTTGTAAGCGGTCAGGGAGTCGTCCGAGATGGCGTCCCAGCCGACCCAGACCGTCAGCATCCCGCACTCGCGGGCGGCCTTCAGCATGCGCGACCCCGCCGGAGAGAGCACCGGCCGCAGGCTGCCAAACCCCATCCACTTCTTGCGCGATCCCTTGAGCGCGGTGAAGAGGTCGATGGCGCGCTGTTCGCACCCTTCCCACCAGATGTTCTCGTCCCCGTTTATGTACATGTTCTCCGGGATGGCCATGACATCGCGCACCACATGCTCGATGGGGCGGAAACGGATCTTGGAGCCCAGGAACGGCTTGACCGAGCAGAAGGTGCAGTTGTAAGGGCAGCCACGCGAGGTGTTGACGATGCGGAAGCGGTGGCCGTCCTGCAGCATGCCGTACAGAGGCGTCGGCAGGTCGTCCAGCTCGATCTGCTCTCCGCGGTAAAAGGGCTTCATCCCTCCGGCGCGGAAGTCGCGCAGCACCTCGGGCCAGGCCGACTCGGCCTCTCCGATGACGACGCAGTCGCCGTGGCTCTTCGCCTCCTCCGGCATCGCCGAGGCATGCATGCCGCCGAAGACCACCTTGATGCCGCGCGCCCGCAGCTTGTCGGCGATCTGGTAGCCGGAAACGGCGGTCGGCGTCAGGATGCTGATGGCGGCCAGGTCGCACTCGATCGTGTCAATGGCCTCGGGAGTTCTGCTGGCGCTGATGAGCTGGATCTCGATGGTCGGGTCTGCCTTGCGGGTGAGTGCTGCCAGGTACTCGAGGATCGGCGGTGCTACCGGCGCCCAGCCGAATGGGAGGACAGGCTTGATGATGCATATTTTCATTTGTGGTAAACACCTTTTACTTCTGCGACTACCGGTTAAAGCTCTTTGCTTTTTCTACCAGGTAACAAAAGTCATCTATTGCTGATTAGGTACAAATTCGGGACCCGTAAGTGTTCCTCCTGGCCCCCCCGTAGAAGGGCGAGGGACCAGGAGTAACGATGTGCATCCTGCAAATCAAAAGCCAAAAGACTAGGTGTGGTCGATGCGGAACCCGGCATGGAAGGTCTCCGTGCCGAAGGGAATTCCCCAGTAACTTACGATCATGACCACCAGGGCGATCAGCGCGTACCAGGCGAGCCTCGTGCCGCGCCAGCCGAAGGTGACCCTCAGATGGAGGTAGATGCCGTAGATGAGCCAGGAGATCAGCGACCAGACCTCGACCGGATCCCAGTTCCAGTAATTGCCCTTGACCGTGTTGGACCAGTAGGCGCCGGAAATGATCATGAGCCCGTACATGATGAACCCGCCGGCAACGAAGCGATAGGAGAGATTATCCAGCACCGCCAGTTCCGGCACTTTCCCCTGTATCGCGGCGGCGTTTTTCTCTTTCATCAGGTAAAGGAGCCCCATGCCGGCCGCGATCAGCACCGATGCGAAGCCTATCGACGCACCGGTAATATGGACCCAGATCCAGCCACTTTGCAGGGCGGGGGGGAGCTGGGAGGCGACTTCCTTCAGCATGGTCCCGGCCCAACCGAGCAGGACGAAGGCGACCGGCATGACCAGCACGCCGAGCGGCAAAACCTTCTTGATGGTGAACTCGGAAATCAGGAAGATCAGGACCGCCATGAATACGCCCAGTGTGAGCGACTCGGAGATGGAGATGAAAGGGGTGACACCGACCCCCGACTCCTTCCAGCGCAGAACAATGGCGAGCACGTGCGGAATGAATCCGGCCACGGCGGCGAACAATCCGACCCGGAACAGCTTGTCGTACTTGGAAATGATGCCGAAGCTGTAACTGAAGGTACTGACGCCGTACATCGCTACCGCGAGCCAAAAGAAGATCAGTTGAAGTTTCATCGTTGCCCCCTGGAAGTAACAGTCATTTAAATACAGTTCGCGTCCCGTCGAAGATATCAAATAAAGGACACTTTGCCAACCCCTCCACTTTACATTCGGTTGATACTCGGACCCAAAAGGCAATCTAATTAGCGCTAATCTTCAGCTATGAGATTGTCATCCCCGAATGCCCTTATCGGGGATCCAGATTTCACGTCGTTTAGGAGCTGGATTCCCGATCAGAATCGCTTCGGGAATGACAGTTTTGGGAGCTGGCGGAAGATTGGTACTAATAGTAAAGGCAATGGTTAATCGCATCCGTTGACTCGATTCTCACTTTTCCCATCTCAGTGATGAGAGGCGCACAGGTACCCCCAGTACTGGCCGACCAGGTACAACCCGACCACCAGAGACTGTCTGAGAAGCAGCGCCCTGCGGGACTTTCCGTCGGGGGTCCAGTCGATAAGGGTATCGAGATAGCGGTAGGCAGTTCTCCTGTTCCTGACCAGCCCGGCCACCATCACCGGAAAAGAAACCAGGAAAAGGATGATCGCCGTGAGGTCCGCTGTGCCGGCAGGCAGCAAGGTCCCCCCCAAGAAATGGACCAAGGTGATCGCCACGATCAGCACCATCCAGGGAAGGTGACCTGCGCCGAAAAAGTGTTCCGTCGCCGGCGAAGTCGTCACCTGCCCGGTGCCCCCGTTTGAGTTGAGCCTGTCGAAGCACGCATTGCCACTGTCTCCGTTCGTACTGAGCCCGTCGAAGCACGCATTGCCGCTGTCCCCGTTCGTGCTGAGCCTGTCGAAGCACGCATTGCCAGCGTCTCCGTTCGTGCTGAGCCTGTCGAAGCACGCATTGCCGTCTTCGCCGTGCCCCGCACTCGTCTTCCACTCCTGATAAGCCTTGCTGAGCGCGTACTTCATCGGGACCTGCATCATGAAAGAGTACAGGTGCGTCGAGGGAAAGCCCTGCGACGATATCTTCCCCACCCTGGCGGCGATCCGCTCGAAACGGAAGAGCTCATTGCTCAACCGATGGTACTCCTCCTCACGGCGCAGCGGCGTCATCACGGGATCGGGGTGCTCGAAGACGGCGTTGACACCGGTGAACGACTCCCATCCCAGGCCGGGGCGCAGATAGTCCCGATACTCGTCGTACAGTTCGGTCCCGGGGAGCGGCGTCAGCAGAACGGGATGGATCCCTACCTGCAGCCGCTCCGACAGATCCAGCGTCCGCTTGAAACTCTCGATCGAGTCCTGCCGACCGCCGAGCACGACGAAGAGGGTGACGTCGATTCCGGCGTCCTGCATCTGCTTGACCGCCGCCTCCCGGTTCGTCCCCTGCTTCCCGGAGGCGTTGAACGATCCGAGGTGCTGCTCCTCCCCTTCCCACCCGACCCAGACGGAGAAGAGGCCGCTCCTGCGGGCAGCCGCCAGCATCTTGGTTCCCTTCCCGCCCTGGATGGAGCGGAGGTCGCCGAAGCCGTACCAATGGCGCTTGCTTCCCCGTGAGAGTTCATCGAAGAGGTCTATGCTCCGCTGGAAATCGCCCCCCCAGATATTGTCGTCGCCGTTGAACCAGAGCTTCCCTGCGCGGGCTTCGATCTCGCACGCCACCTCGGAGATCGGACGGTAACGGATGGTGTCCCCGAAAAACCGGCGCACCGAACAGAAGGTGCAGCGATAGGGACAGCCTCGCATGGTGAAAAAGGCCCGGAACTGGTAGTTCCCCTTGAGCTTGCCGTCGATGGGCTGGGGGAGGTTGTCAAGGGACAGCCGCTCGCCATGGTAGAACTTCTGCAGGTTGCCGGAATCCGCATCGCGCAGGACCTGCCCCCATACCGATTCAGCCTCACCGACCACCACCGAGTCGGCGTGCAGGGCGGCCTCCACGGGGAGGGCCGAGGGATGAATCCCCCCGAGGATGACGCGCTTGCCGGCGTTTCGGCACTCGTCGGCGAACCGGTACGCCCAGGGGGCCGTTGCCGTCATGACACTGATGGCAACGGTCTCGGCGGCGATCCCGGCCGGTGTAATCGTGGTCTGGTTGGCATCGATAAGCTGGACGTCGGTTCCCGGAGCCTCTCTCAAGGTGAGAGCGGCAAGATACTCCAGGATCGGCGGGACCAGCGGAACCCGGCCCGAAAAAGGGAATTGAGGCGACAGTATGGCAAGCTTCATAGTGATGCGCTTCCTCGATTATGGAAATCGGTCATAGCCGATTGGTAAAGGGCCTTGCCCCCCCAGGGGCAAGCGGATCCAGAGAAACCGCTTTGTCGAAGTAGTGCCTGGCCAGGAGAGTTCCGCCTGCCCTGTCGTAAACGCTTCCTGCGAATCTCAGCACATCGGGATTGTTGGGAAAGCGGCTGACAAGGGTTTCGGTAACTTCCATCAAGCCCTTCGGATCACTGGATGAAAAATACACATCCTGTAGGAGTTTTGCCTCTATTGCTTCATTGTTACTGTTTACGACCTGCCGGAGAACAGACAATGGGTTCTGCCATGTCTTTGTCTGGTTGTAGGTCAGAAGAGACATGACCAGAAAAAGGATAAAGGACAACGCAGGCACCACACAGCGATACCGGACAAATTTCGCATTCAACGAGCTGATGGCTGTAGCAATAAATGCCGCTCCACCGAGCATGGGAAAGTAGAGATATCTGTCATTCATCAGCGTTATGATAGGAACAATCTGGCATACGGGGAGGAGTCCCACGAAAAACATGGCGTACCAACAGAACGGTTCTCTGTATTTCCTGAACAGCCATATGCCCAGTGCAAGCAAGGCAATCGCGACCAGGCAAGCTTGAAACACCTCTTCGTCAAAAGAGGTCCTCACCGGGACGTCTCCATAAAAGATGCTTAGCCCCGTCGGGTAGAACACCAGCCGAAGATATTTCGACAGAACCGGCAGCATGGTGAAAAATGTCGCCAGCCCCGAACCACCATGAAAACCGGTCCGCCCCCCCGCCCTGCTTGGATCCTGCGTGTACATGGTTATAACGGCGCCGATACAGGCAATGAGGATGTACGGCGATTTGTCTTTAAGCCAATTCCAGTGACGATCCATTTTTCTGTATGTCAGGTCATGGATAACTAAAAATACCGGCAAAATGACCACAACCGGTTTGCTCAACACCGCCAGAGTGTAGAGAAACAGGGAAAAAAGGTAATTGCCTGTTTTGTTAGCCTTGCCAGCTTCAGATCGGTAATTGAGATAAGAATGTATGGCAAGGAGGAAGAACATCATCGACAGCACTGTTTTCCGCTCTGACGCCCAAACCACCGATTCAACCTGAACAGGATGAAGCAAAAAAATCAACGCGGCAGCAAACGCACCAGTCGGAGTGAACTTGCTGCGTATGAGAAGATAGTAAAACAACAACCCGTTGGAGGTGTGTAAAAGAACATTCGACAGGATTATGCCTGAGGGCTTTAGACCCGAGATCCAATAGTCGATCATGTAGGACACGATATGCATGGGCGCATAGTTGCCGACGTAACAACTCGTAAAAGCGATTTTTATGTTCTCAAAGGAAAAGCCCCGTATGCTTCCATTGCAGATGATGTAAGCCGTGTCGTCCAGAAAGGGAATGAATTCGTGGTTGAGCGAAGATGAATAGACGAGCAAACAGGGAACAACGAGAAACAGGATTGGGAGAAAATGCTTGTTCATTCGTGACATAGTTCTCATTTGCCTCTCGCTTCAGTTGCGCGACCCGCGCTCTTTTCCCGCGCCCCCGCCATACCTGCCGAAGACATCAAGTGCGCAGAAGACTACGTATCCCCCCTCCCTTGGAGTGAGGGGGACAGGCTTGCGCGCCGAAGGGCGCTTCAGCCCGCAGGCGCGGGATGGGGGAAGGTGCTGTAAAGGGAGAACCCGGATGAGCGGACTTCAGCAACTGAAGGCAGATGAGGAAGAACATCCCCGAATTGAGGACGTGCAGGATGTCATTGGTGAGATGGTAGCCGCCATCATCCCAGTCAGGCAAGGTATTCCGGAAGTCCGGGAGAAAGCAAGCCAGGGTAAGAACGACAATTACGGCAAAGACAGACCAGACGCGTAGGACATCGTCATCACCGCGAGCACCGCAATTTTGTGAAGCTGGATCGGTGCGCATCGTCAAATCTGGGAAGCGATACCTGGTTCAAGCACAGCAGTCTGCGGTCTCTTCACACGCCCCCGCCTCATCCTGCCGATGGTGGTGATGAGCATCCCGGCCAACCCTGCCCAGAGGCTAGCCAGAACGATCGGCTTGCCCGGTTCGTAACGCACGTTCATGACGACCCAATATCGAACCTCTGCTGCGGAAATAAGGTACTCACCGGCAGCAAACTGACCGCCTATCGCCGCTTTCCCTTCGGCAAGCGGTTCGTGGAACTTTGGAATGCCCTTCTGGTCCAGCGGATAGATCAAAAATTTCGCCTCCCCCCCACGCTCCTTCAACTTGGAGAGGATATATTCTACTTGTACGGCCATGAGTGGTTTTTCCGGTGGCGCCGGAAACGGCGCCGCATCCTGCCTGACCATACCACCATCCGTATAGCCGGTTGTGTACACGAAACTGCCATTCTTCTGCCGGATGCTCTGCAGCGGCATATGGCCGCCGTACAGCGCCCGCCCCTGCCGGTCGGAGAGGACAAGCAACAGCGAATACCCTTCCCGGTCGTTGAAATACTCGACCCCGTGATGGGAGAGCTTGTGGGTGATGTAGATGAGTCCCTGTTTCCTGTCCGCCTCCTCCCCGACCGCCACCTCGTAGGCAGCCCGCTTATCCACGCCGCCGAGCTTATAGCCAGGGTGCATCCTGACGAGCGTCGTATCACCTTTCAAATGGGAAAAACGGAAGAAAGCACCATGCTCAAACCAGTCGTAACTTTGCGGGTCACCACTGTGCAGGATCTCACCTTCAGTCAGGCGGATATTCCCGCGGAAAAAGAAGAGGCTGTTGTACACTATTCCGAGCAGGATGGCCACGAAACTGAGGTGGAACAGGATCATGCCGAAGGAAATCAGGGTCAACCGCCGCCCCCAGATCCTGCCGAAGAAGCAGCAGCAGACGTTCACCACCAGAAAGACCAGCAAGCCGTTGAACCAGAGTGTGGCGAAGATGACCTCGCCGGCTCGCGCCCCGCGCCAAATCGTGACACCGGCGAGGCAGCATGCGAGGATTGTAACCAGCAAGGCCATCGCAAGTTTGACAGAGGCGAGGAAGTCGTAGATCTTTCTGGGAAAGCTTTTGGGGGTCTGGTGATAACGGGACTCGCGGCGTTCAGCTTCAATGGTCGTTTTTAATTCAGTCATGATTTTTATTTTCTCGATTAGGCACTTGTTTCGATATCTTTTCGGCTGTTTATTGAGAAAGATAAGTCCTTGTAGTTAGTTCCCTGCATGATCACAGGGCCTCCACCTTCCAGATAAGCTTCAGACCGTCCTTGACACCGTAGGCGACCGATCTGCCGTCGGCGGTGAAATGCACATCGAATACCTGCTCGTGAGGGGGGTGCTGCCGGATGGTTTTGCCGGTGCTATCGGCAACCACCACAAAACGCCCGCCATCCTTCTTGGCACGATAGGCGATGCGCTTGCCATCGGGGCTAAACATTGGAATAACCACTCGATCAAACGCCGGTCCCTCTGCGCCGTTTACGACAAGAAACCAGCTGCTACCTTTTCTCGCCGCATAGGCATAGCTGCCATCCTTGCTATAGGTCAGATTGACCGCCTCGTCGTACACTTTTCCTTTCTCGTTGCGGTTAAAAAATGACTGATGCAGGAAAAAGCGGCGGTCTATGGTAACGAATAAAGCTCCTACCCCTTTCTTGTCAGGACGGATCACCGGCAGCTCGCGAAGGCGCCCTTCAGGAAGCCGTTCTTCTCTGCCATTGAATACTATCAGGCGTTCCTGACCTTTCAGAACGCAATAGGCTATTGATTTTCCATCATCACTCAGCGTCAGCTTATCTATTAAGTCATAAAGCCGTCCCTCATGAATAACATCAGGCTTGGCAAAATCAAAATCGATGATTCTCTGTTTTTCGCCGACAACCTGAGCTGCCGCGATTCTGGTCTTGTTTCTGCTTATAAAAGATAACAGATCCCCTATGGACCACGTGACGCCCAGGTTTTTGAACTTCAGATCACTGACAAACAAGCGCATATCTTTGTTGGAGGCAGCTGCTTCGACATAGGAAATCAAGGCAGAATCGGAACTGAACTCGGGCTCGGTATAACTCGCTATCGTGCCTTCGTTTGGCGTGTTGTCCACGACAATAAACCACTTGTTCCCTTCCTTTGCCTGATAGGCGACATGGTGGCCATCGGGACTGAATATGGGCGTAAGGAGTGTGTCATAAGATCGTTCTTCCTTCCCATCAACCACCATCCGCCACTTGCCGTCAGCACTTACCGCAGGGTAGGCAAGGCGTCGGCCGTCGGGGCTGAACACCATGGTGCCGACAGAAGAATATTCCTTGTCCCTGCTCTTGTTATGCACCACCTGAACCATGCGGCCCTTATTGGCTACATAAGCCACACCGGTTCCCGATTCGTTGAACACCACCCGGTAAGAAGACGGCTGATCCTGTGATGCAGGATCTTCTGAATGAGCGGCAATTATCTTGTCCGGCATGTCACCGTCTGCGATCGTCGCAAGAACAGTGGCGTCAGACGCGGCATTCCTGCTGGATTGAAGTGGGGCTTTGGGTTTCTCCTGTTCGGAAGAGCAACCGGGAACAGCAGACAAGAAGATGATCAAACAAAGGAACAGGGTACAAGAGGATACCGCCGGGAAACTTTTTCCGTTCATGTCACTCCACTTCTTGACGATCAAAGGTTGACCATTTGCAACGTCACGGTCTCAAAAAACCGCCATCGACACTACTGATGGGTATACCGGCTCTTCTGGTCACAACTTTATAGGTATTGGTAACCATGGTATCCTGGTCTACCCAACATGTGCCGTAATTATATTCGGAGACATTTATCGCCCGTGGTCTCCCCTGCTTGTCTTTGACCACACTTTCTACAAGTGCGACATGGTCGCGGGGAGTAAAAAATTGGGCGATATCCCCCTTTTTGACCATCTCCGGTCTGATCTGTTGCCACTGTCCCGTTTTGGAAGTCTGGCGGGAGGCAGTCATTTTCTGGACATAGTCCATGCAAAAGCCACCATGGGCAAACCAGCATTTGGCGTCACCAACCGTACAACCGCTTCGTTTCGTCACCTCATTAATGACGCGATTGGCGCAATAAGGCAGGTCATCGGCGTATGCCTGGCTACCAACGAACAATAAAATCAGAGCGAACAGGAGCGTAACTCGATTCATAACGGTTCCACTTTCCATAGGAGTTTCTGGCCATCCTTGACGCCATAGGCGAACGATTTCCCGTTGGCGGTGAACTGCACTTCAAAGACCTGCTCGTAAGCTGGATGCGTTGTGATGGTCCTGCCGTTCTTGTCGGCGACAACAACGAAACGTTTACCCTCTTTTCGCGCCCGATATACCACAAAATTCCCGTCAGGACTGAACAAAGGGTTTACGACCCGATCGAATGCAGGCCCTTCCAGATCATTTACCACAACAAACCAGGCACTTCCCCTGCGTGCCGCGTACGCATAGGAATTGCCGTCCCTGCTATTCACCAGGTTCACGGCCTCTTCGTATGCTTTATGCGTTCTTCCGTTTGCCCCGGAAGCCTGATACATGGACGTCGTGTTGTTGCCGGCAAGAAGCGCCCCGAACCCTTTACGGTCAGCGCGGACCACAGGAGGTTCCGTAACCCCGCCTCCATCGGGAAGAGCTTCTTCCTTACCGTCACATACCACGAATGATTTGCCTGCGCGCTCTCCGGCATACGCGAGAAAAACGCCACCAGTACCGAATGAAACATGCTGTATCCGGTCATACAGCGACCCAAACTTGACGGCGTCCGGTCGGTCAAAACTCGACTCGACGGCACATTGTTTGTTGTCTTTACTGATGATCGCAGCAATCCGTGTCAGGTCTTTATCGACAACCAACCTGGATACCTTGTTTGCAATGACCGTCTGCTTGGAAAAAGACAGGTCGCTGACAACCAGGCGCCCATTGTTCTTGTCGTCTGCGTCATCAATATAGGCAATCTTGGTGGAGTCTCCGCTGAATATGTGATCGAGGACGCGTGTTTCAGTCCCGGCGTTAGGCTTCCCATCCACAACCAGGTGCCATTTGTCACCGGCCATCGCCTGATACGCCACATGTGCGCCATCCGGGCTGAATACAGGCCCCTTCACCGTGTTGTAGAATCCACCCTCTTTACCATCGACGACCATACACCATTTACCGTCAACAAGGGCGCCATACGCTATGCGACTGCCATCAGGACTGAGCGCTATGGCGCCAACATTGGCATATTCCTTCCCACGCTTTCCATTATGAACTACATAAACTTTGTCATTATTTTCGGCACTGTACGCCACCCCACCGCCTCGTTTGCTGAACACAGGCTGAAACTGCGCTTCAAGGGGAGCATGCATTCCAACGCCTGAAGATGGCGCCGAGGTTTGCGGTTTTTCGTCATTGGCAATGGTAGCCAAAAGAGTGGTTTTGACGTTAATTTCATTTCCGGGCTGCTTCGATTTACTCATTCCAGAATCATCTCTGCTACAGCCACTAACACAACTTAACAACACAGCAAGTACAAACAATATATATTTCACACTCCACCTCAGAATAAGGATATATCGAAGACTAAGCAGTAGACCGTCAGGAGCGTTTAATGTAAATGACTAATAAGAAATAAGCCCTGCCTTTTCAGGCAGGGCTATAAACGACCTATTTCATGAAGTAATTAGTAGCTTCCCCCTGCCGTATAAGTCGGGTTTTGGCCGTTACCGATAGTTCCACCGCCTGGGCAGGTTCCCGATCCGCATGTGATGGCGGTACCGGGATTAGCGGCATATCCGCTTGTTCCGGCTAAACTGTACGCCCTGTGATAGCCAGTACCGCTCCAACCCCTGATGAAAGCAACCGGCCGTGCATTGATTGTCGGCCACAGACCGCCGCCGACCAGCGCATTGCTTCCATGATAATCCTGTGCACGTATAGGCCGCACCTGCGCTGTCGTGCTCGTGTTGCTGCCGTGGCAGTAGTGGCAGTTCGTGCTTGCGTTGTGACTGCTACCCGTAGCACCCCACGCCGATCCGGTACTGTGATTGCCAGATACGGTATAACCCGTATGACAGGTTGTACAAAGCGTCGGAGTAGAGGCGTAGATAGAGCCACGCAGCGTTTCCGAACCGCCGTGAGCCACGATGGTGCGGAGGGTTTTCGGTGCTGCACTGGCATTGTGACAATCCATGCAGTTGATGACGACGCTGAGTGCCGTAGCATGGCCAGTGGTGCCGTTGGCATCCCTTGCTGTCCCGATATTGTTATACGGCGCAGCAAGTCGGGTCGAGTACGGGAAGTCTTTCGCCCGTGAACCGAGTACAGGGTGGCGAGTGGAATTTGTTGTCGCAAACTGAGTCTTGACGTCTATAAGCCCCTGGGTTCCGACAGCGTTGTTTGCCGCCGTATAGGTGGCGCCAAGCAGGATGCCGCCAAAGGGCATCGCGGCAGTGCCGGTGCCGCCGTTATTGGAGCGTGCAGTCGGGTTGGTCGCGCCGTTGGAATCATGGCAGGCTACACAGAATTTTTGGGTGATGATGTTGTCGATCGTATTGGCAGTCTGCCCGTTAGCGATACGGGAACCGGCGGCATACGAGGTCGAGAAGCGCTGGAAGGTCCAGGCCGCTCCTGACATGTCGGTGATAGGTGTCTCACCGGCGCCGTCAGGGTCGCGCAGGTCGATGTTGCCGTCCTGGTGATAGGCAGACGGGCTGTGCTTGACACTATCGCCCTCGAGATGACAGACGCAGCAGTCGTCGTCGCTCACCGCGGTCCGGCCTGATTTCTTGTGTCCCCACGCCATTCCGAATTCGCCGACAACATTGGCAAGCGTCGTGCCCGGACGCCCCTTGGTGCGGGTTATCGCCTTGCTGTGGCAATCTATGCACCCCAGGTGTCCGCCCCAGGTTCCGGGAGTGGGACCGTGGCAGCCGTTGCCCGGAGTTGAGCAGGTGCCACCGGTGGTAGCGAAGGTGTAGCCCAGGGCGGCGTTGAGGTCGTAGGAGCCGTTGTTGTGGAGCGTGCCCGGGGTATAGACCCCGGCGTTGTAGGTGACGCTGCTGTGGCAGATGTCGCAGGTGGCGGCCTTGTGGCCGCGCGCCGAGGTGTGGCTGTTCATCTTCAGCGTGCCGCTTACGTAGCTCGGCGGCGTTCCGTGGCAGCTGCTGCAGATAGTGCTCCCTCCCCAGTTCGGGGAGGTGTTCGCCGCGATGATGCCGGTGGCCACCGAGGTCCCGTCGGCGTGGCAGGCAGTGTTGCTGCAGTACCCGGGCGCGAAGGTGTTGCCCACCGCGAAGGAGGCGCCGCGGGAGTAGGTGGCGCCGGCGTCACCGTTGATGGGGCTTGCCATGTTGATGGCGCCGTTGGCGTGGCTATAGGCTGTATTGCTGACATGGCACCGGGTACAGTCGTACCCCATCTGGCCGGCACCGAAGCCGGCATGTTTGTTGTGGGAGCCCTGGAATTGACCGAACGTCCCGCCGACACGGCTGCCGTTGTCGACCGGCGGATAGCCGTGGCAACTGTTACAGGTGTTTACCACTGAAGCTCTGGGGGTCGTTGTACCGGATGCGGCAGCGCCGCTCGATACAAGACCGACCTTATCGGTGGCGCAGACCCGGTAGGAATACTGGGTGTTTCCCGGGAGGCCGGTGTGAAAGGCGATGCGTCCTGTACCGGTATAAATCTTGGTGCCGGCGCCGCAGGCAGGGGCTGATGCTCCTGTCTGGAAATAGACATCATAGTGGTCTACGCCCGAGCCGGTTCCATCGCTGGCGGCGCCCCAGACGAGACCGTTATCCGGATTTCCTGGAGAGACAGTCAGGGTACCATCGACAGGCGCAGTGACGTCGACGGTGCGGTTGATTGCTGTGGAGGCTGCGGGCCCGCCGCCGATGGATGTGGCGCGCATGTTGATGGTCAGGGAGCCTGACAGGCCCGTGGGAGTCGCGGTGCAGGTGTAGACAGGACCGGAACCGGAGACCGCGCCGGTGGTCCAGCTTGAACCGTTGGTGGTGTATTCGCAGCTTGTCACGGATGACCCGAAATCGCTCTCGGTGAAGGTAGCGGTAATGGTTGGCGATCCGCTAGTAAAGGCGTTATTGATACTCGGGCTCACGGAGACATCATTATTGGCTACTGGCGGGGTTGTATCCGCCACATTGATTACCATGCCTGAGAGTGACAGGCGAGAAGTGCCGCTTGCCGTGAGATTTACGCTCTCCGCTGCATTGACCGTCGTGCTGGTATAACAGTAACGATTTGTTGCAGGGGCTGTAGCGTTGGCAGCTGCAGTGGCGACCGAAGTCCAGTTTGTGGGTGTGGTAAAGGTACGAGCCGTTGTTGAACCGGACCTTGCTGTCATGGCCACGACGAAACCGGTATCGCCGGTTTGAATGGCAAGAGGAGTCGCTAAACTGATGGAAGCAGCGTCGGTGACCCCGGAATTACTTGTACTACCAGGAGGAGCAGCTTGAGCAACGCCATCGTAAACCGCATAGTGCATGCTGTTGCCGGTCATGACAAAACCATTAACAGTAAAGGTCAATGCTCTGGCCGTGTTGTTCATCAGCGTTGTATTGTCCAACATGTAGAACAGATAAGTATGCTCAAGAGCAGAAGTCGCGGAATTATCAGTACCGGGGACTGCGGTCAGCGCTGTTCCACCGTATGTACATGTGACCGCAGCATTCGTCGGTGTACTTGCCGTAGCCCCTTCCAGGGTTATTCCAACAACCAGTATCCGCTTGTTGCCTGCAACGCTTAAAGGAATGGTAACGTTAGCAGAGGGGGCAGCAGTAGTACCAACCGCGGAGGCGGGAGTTACAGTCGTCGTAATCGCCGCTGCCGCAGTCCGAGGGTTGTATAAACAGACAGACGCCGCCAGCGTGATGAGCATAACAAGGCTGGTCTTCGCCCAGCGACTCATACCCCGCAATGTAGAATTCGTTTTTACCATTTAAATATGCCTCCTGCTTAGTACGTCGACCAGACCGGCGTTTGTTTGTAGTGGCAATCAACATTGGAGCATGTCTTCGGCGTAACCGAGGATGAGATCCCGACGACACCGTTGTACACCGGCGCCAAGCTTCCGAACTGACGCGCCGCGATGATGGAGATGGTCCGACCGGTGCCGGGTATCGCCTCGCCCATGGTGTGGACCGCGCCATTATGGCATGTCCCGCAAACGTATGTCCATGAATTACCGCTGCCGAAGGCATCACTGCCGGGCAGAAGGGTAACGGCGTAGCGGGCCTTCAGGTAGGCGATGTGCTTCTCGTGGGCGCCTTTGCCCTCCGGAACGCCGGAGCGCTCATCCTTCGCCGCCCAGGTTCCCACATCGTAGCCGTGGCAGGTATCACAGTTGCCGGCTCCCCACTTGATCCCGTCCATATGCCTCTTGCCGAGGGTGCCGGAGGTATCGCCGTTATGGCCGTGGCACCCCGAGCAGTCGGTGGTGTCCGCGCTCATACCCGAGTGGGTTCCGGCAGGCTCGAAGCCGACCACGCCCGGGACCTTGTGGCAGACGCTGCAGGTGGTCACGGACTTGACGCCGCTGGTCACGTACCTGGCGCTGGTCCAGGACGGGAAGACGTTGGTACCGGTATTGGTTGCCAAGAGAATCCCGCTCCCTGCCGGATTGTGGCAGTAGGTGTTGGAGCAGGTCCGGTTGGTGGAGTTGAAGCTCGGTGACATGCCACCTTTGGTTGCCATCCCCTGGAAGGCAGGGAACGAGCTCCCCGCGGTGTTGGCATGGGAGAAGTCGGTCGGGACCGGCCCGTGGCAGTTCTGGCAGCGGAAGTCGATCGTACTGTAGTTGGTGAAGCCGTTGAAGGCCCGCAGGTGGGTCTGGTGCGCACCGACCTTCGGGTCGTTGCTCACCTGCCCTACTCCGGTGGCGATGCCGGTGTTGCCGGCGACGCTGACCGGCGGCGCCACCAGGTAGCGGTTGCTGCCGTCGATGGTCGCTCCGGTGTCGGTACCGTGGCAGGAGGCGCAGCCCATGCCGTTCACGCCGAAGCCCTTGTTGTGCTTGTGGCACTTGATGCAGTCCTTGCCGTCGGTGCCGTAATGAGAACCCAGGGTTGCGGCAGTGGCGTAGGGGCGGGCCTTGACACCGTTGGCGCCGGTCGCGTCATAGGTGTGGCAGACCTGGCAGACGTTGGTGGAAGAGGCGCGCGGCGTTGCCCCCGCATCCCACCCGAGGACGCCGCTCGGCTTGGTGCCGACGGTGCGGTTGAAGACCACCGGTTTTCCTTCGCCCGGAATGGTCCCCTTGGCCGGATCCGGGGTGGTGATCGCCTGCTTGACCCGCTTGATGTTGGTGGTGGCGGTACCCCCCGCCACGTGGCAGGTGGTGCACTGGAACTCGCCGTACTTCGCGCCCGGGACACCCCAGCCCCCAGCGGCGCCCCACTTGGTCGAGGCGGTGATGTCCGAGTTGTGGAGGAGCGGGTTGCCGACCGTGGTGATGGCGCTGTTGTTCGAGGGCGAGGTGTGCCCCACAGAGTTTACCGAGACCGAGGTGACGTTCACCGCCTTCTGGGCTGCGGAGCTCTTGGCCGTTACGGTCAGCGTTACCGAGGCCGATTCGCCGGCGTCAAGGGTCAGGCTCGGGGCCGACAGGTTCGACGCGCTGTAGTCGACGCTGTTGCTCTCCCCCGGGATCGCCAGGTTGTAGGTGGTGGCGGCGCAGCTTGCGCCGGTATCGGTGTTCTTGACCGTGACGGTGTAGGCGTGCGCACCGCCGCGGTTGGTGTAGCCGGTGTTCGGACCGATGATCAGAAGCGGCGTATGGGCGTAGCAGCCGGAGACGTTGATGGTGGTGATGACGTCGCCGGTGGTAACCGGGGAGTGATACGGGTCGGCCGAGGTGGCGCGGGTCCTCGATACGCCGCCGATATTGCCGGGGGTCGCATGGACACCGACGGTTGAGACGGTGTTCTGTCCGGGGGCGAGCGTCACGGTGGTCGGCGTGACGGTCGGCGGATCGAAGTCGTTCTGCAGGTCGGTGTCGCTCACCGTGAAGGTGAACGGGGTCGTTCCGCACCCGCCGTAGTCGTTGTTGGTTATGCTCAGGTTGTAGTTGGCGGTCCCGCCATCGGTGGTGATGTTCTGCGCCACGCTACCGGTACCGGTCAGCAGGGTGATGGTAGGGGCGTTCCTGACGCAGGCCGCCGCCGTGGTGAAGGTCCTCGGTGTGCTGAAGACAGTCTGGTTGCCGACCGCGTCCCTCGCCTTGACCCTCCAGGTGTAGGTCACGCCGTTGATGAGTCCGGCCGGGCTGAAGGTGGTGGAGGTGGTCCAGCCACTGTTCACGCTGTACGGGATGTCGATGTTGGTCACCTCGAACCAGTACTGCACGCCACCGGAGCCGCTGTCGGTCGCCGGGTTGACGGTGACCGCGGTGGTGGTCAGGATGTCGGTCGCCATGTCGGCCGGGGTGTTCAGCGTGAGCCCGGTCGGCGCGGTGGTGTCGACCAGCACGGTGGCAGGCGTGCCGTACGCGGCGGTCACGTTGCCGGCGGCGTCCTTGGCCCACGGGTAGAGGGTGTAGCTCCCGTCGCTGGCGACGGTGTAGGTGGTCGGTGCGGATGCGCTCCACCCCGCCGCCCCTGCCGCAGGCTGGGCGCTGGTAGTGGTGATCAGATACTGGACCCCGTTGGCGCCCCCCGCGTCGGTGGCGCTGAAGGAGCCTACCGGGATGACCTTGGTCGCAGACGGGCTGCTGACGCTGAAGGAGGTGATGGAGGGGGCGGTCTGGTCGACCAGCACCGTCACCGGTGCGCCGTAGAGGGCGGAGACGTTGCCGCCGCCGTCGAGTGCCCACGGATAGAGGGTGTAGCTCCCTGCGCCTGCCACGGTGAAGGTGGTGGGCGGGGTCGAGGTCCAGTTCGGGTCGTTGTAGGCAGGTGCGGTCGCGGTGGTGGTGATCAGGTAACCCGCGATCCCCTTGCCGCCGACGTTGTCGGTCGCCGCGAAGGAGGTGATCGGGACGGCGGTGGTGTTGACCGGGGTGGTCGCCGCGAATCCTGCGCTCACCGTCGGCGGGGTCACGTCGCTGGAGACGGGGCTGAGGGCCGCGGTCCAGACGTCGGTCGCGTTGTAGTAGTTGTGATAGGTATCGTACTCGAAGATCTTGTAGTAGTAGGTCGCCTTGTTCTGGACCGTCAGATCCTGGGTGGTAGTGGCGGTGCCGACGTACACCACGACGCCGGTGCCGAGCGGGTCGTTGATCTTGTAGGTGGTCGGGTCGGCAGGCTTGGTGGCGTCGGTGTTGTTGGTGTAGCGGGCGATGATCACGCCCTGGCCGGGTGTGCCGTAGCTCCAGTTCAGGGTCACCGAGCCGTCACCGGCGGTGTTGGTCCCCCAGATCGAGGCTGCGTGGGTGTTGAGCACGGTCAGCGTGGTGTCCGCGGTGTCGGTCCCCGCCGTGATGTTGCCGTTACCCGAGGTGAAGGCGGTGACGTTGGCGGTGACCGCGTAGTTGGTGGAAGTGGCTGGCAGGGCCGCCCTGGTCTTGAAGTCGACCACGATCTTGTAGTTGGCGGCGGTGGTCCCGCTCACCGGGATCGGGGTGCCGCCCGAGAAGGTCCAGGTGTTGGTCCCGGGGTTGGTGACTGTCGCGAAGTACTGGGTGGTTCCGGCCTCGTTCCAGATCGACATGCTGTTGATGGCGGTGTAGTTGGTGGTGGTGACCGTCAGGCCGGTGATGGAGTCGGCGGTCGCGGCGCCCGAGGTGGCGAAGGAGAAACCGTCGATCTTCTGCAACGTGGCCCCCGGCGCCACGTTGCTGGTGGTGCCGACCGCGCCGTTACCCAGGGTGGTGGTTGCCGGCGCGAGGCTGAGACCGGTCATCGACACGTAGGAGGCCACACCGGTGTTGGTGCTGCTGCAGGTATTGGTGCCGTTGGTGGTCGGCTTGGTGGTCTGGTAGGCGGTCGTCGCCTTGGCGCCGCTGGTGGTGGTCCAGGTGTTCGTCGCACCCTGGCTGAAGCCGGTGGTCAGGGTCAGGCCGGGCGCCGTGGTGCTGGCGGTGTTGTCTTGGGCATAGACCAGGATCGCCTGGTTGTTGGCGTTGATGGTTAGCGCCGTGGCGAAGGCGAAGCTGCCGTTGGCGGCGATGGTGCTGGCGCCCGAGTTGTAGTTGCGGCTGTTGGTGATCGGCGACGACTGCTCGACGCCGGTGTAGACGGCGTAGTAGATGTCGTTGACCCTGGTGGTGCCGCCGGTGATGGTCACCGAGAGGCTCTTGGAGGCATCAGCCACCGTCGCCGTTCCCAGGGGCAGGTAGTACAGGTAGGTGTGGGCGCGCGCCGAGGTGGCGGCGTCGCCCAGCGCCAGGGTCATGGCCGTCCCCCCGTAGGAGACGGTGCCGGTGGTCTGGGTGGCGGCCCCGGTCAAAGAGACCGAGACCCCCACCACCAGCATCCTGTTTTTGCCGGCGCCCACCGCGAAGGAGGCGGTCGCCGGGTTCATGGCCGTGGCCGAATGATAAACGTTGGTCCAGGCGACCAGCTGCGCGATGGCGGCCTCCGTCCTCTTCATCCCGAACCACCCGTACATCGCGAAGGTGGCTAGCACGGTTAGCGCTATTATCAGGGTTGTCTTAGCCTTCCAGCCCATCCCCTTGATATTTCGAACGATTACTTTTCCCATGCTGTGTCACCTGCCTTTTCAATCAAATTGAAGCCTTTGTTGAATTCAGTGTTTGCAGATCTCATCGCTATCCTCCTACTGCGGCAGGCCGGTGTGGCAGGCGGAGCAGTCCAGCGGACCCTGGGTCTTCCACTCCATCTGCGTACCGTTGTGGCAGGCCACGGTCGAGCAGGTTCCGCCGAAGTAGCTCGGCTTGACACGGGCCAGGTCGAAGGAGCTGTAGGTCTTGTACCCCTTGACCCTGGTCCAGCTGGTGTAGACCCCCTGGACCTTCGCGATGTCGTCACGGATCTGGGCCTTCGACTTCACGTTGAACGGATCCATGAAGACCACGTCCACGTCGCCGTTGATGTGCGTCGTGTTGGAGGAGTAGAGCCTCATGACCCCCTTGAGCGGCGCGGTGGTGCCGTTGTGGCAGTTCGCGCAGACCGGGTTCTTGTCGTTGAAGCTGTCCCGTACCGTCGCGTTGTGGCAGATGTTGCAGTTGAAGGTCGTCGACGTCGCCGGGTCGCCGTGTACCGAACCGGTGCCCGGAGCCCCTGCCGGGTTCAGCAGACCGCTGTAGCCGGAGAAGACGTCCTTGTAGTGGTTGGCCACCACGTGGCGGGCGTGGGCCGGCGAGCCCTCGGTGCCGTTGGCGTTCGGCGAGTTGTTGTGGCACTGGTTGCAGCGGTCGACCGCGCCCCACGGGTTGCTCGCGTACCAGTCAGGCGTCTGGTTGTACTGGTAGGTCTGGGTGGTCGGCGAGACGTAGCCGTTCGAGTGGCAGTAGACGTTGCTGCAGACCACGCTCGAGCCGGTGTTGTAGGAGACGAGCCAGGGGCCCCCCGCCTTGTTGTTGGCCTTGACCGTGCCGACGCGGCTGTGGGTCGGGTCGAGGTCGAGGTTAACCGAGCCGTTTCTGTGGGTACCCTGGTCCATCGGGTGGCAGAAGCCGCAGGCGAACTGCGGGAAGCCGTTCTTGTACTTGATGTCGTAGATCCACGACGGGTCTATGAAGTCCCCGTTCGAGAGCTTCTTGCCCACCAGGAAGATGTCCGGGTCGGTGTGGGCGAGGTGCGCGCCGAGGAGCTTCTGGTCCACGCACTTCGGATCGCCGCTCTGGCAGGCGTTGTAGCTCGAGTGACAGCCGAGGCAGTCGTCGATGGTCACGTCGACCACGCCGTTGATGTGCTTGCTCTTGTCGACGAAGGCGATGTTCGACGCCGCCACGTGGGTGTGGCAGCCGCTGCAGTTCGTGACCGAGGCGTGCGGGTACTGCGGCGGGTAGCCGTGGCACTTGTCGCAGCCGGAGCCCCCGAGGTAGGCGGTGTCGTTCCAGGAGGGGGCCGGGTTGGTCCCTTCCGGGTTGCCGCCGGTGTTACGCACGCCGGAGTGGCAGTAGGTGTTGCTGCAGGTCTTGCCGATCCCCCCCGAGTAGCTCGGGGTGAGGACCACGCCACCCGTGCCGTTCTGGCTGGCCAGGGTCCCGAAGGAGAGCCTGGCCGGGAGGCTCGACATGTGGCCGAAGCTGTTCACGCTGGCCGGCACCGTGTGGCACTGGTCGCAGGTGATCGGGTTGGAGATGTTGTGCTTGCCCGCCAGGTGCGAGGCGTGGGACCCCGCATAGGCGCTCCCGGCGTTGCCGGCGGTATCCTGGAAGAGGCCGGTGGTCTGGGCGGTGTTGGCCGAGCCGTGGCACTTCTCGCAGGTCGGCGCGGCGGTGTTGGAACCCCAGTTCCTGGTGGCGCGGCCATGGCAGGAGGAGGTGGAGCAGGTGCCGTAGCCGTCGCCGGGGACGTTGGTCCCGGCCTGGGAGTAGGTGGTGTTGGCGCCCTTCCCGCTGAAGACGACGTCGATGTTGTCGTTGACGTGGGTTGCCCCGACGGTGGTCGGCGAGTAGCCGTTGCCGTGGCACTGTCCGCAGGAGTAGCCGGCGTCGACGGTGTGGCGCTTGTGGCTCCCCAGGGCGAGGTCGTCGGGGGTCTCGGTCAGGGTCGACATGTTCTTGTGGCAGCTGCCGCAGCCGACGGTGCCGTTGGCGCCCCACTGGGGCTTGGCGTAGGAGGTCGCCGGGGCGTTGCCCCCTGCCGCCTGAACGTTGGAGTGGCAGTAGGTGGTGCAGCTCTTGGTGTTGGCGGAGTAGTTGCCGTAGACCAGGAAGGCGACGTCACGTACGCTGTTGAGGTGCGCGGTGGAGTAGTCCCTGAGCTTGTTGATTGCCGCCGCGTCGACCGTGCTCCGGTGGCACTTGGCGCAGCCGGTGGTGTCGGTGATGCCGGCGTTCTTCACGTGCAGCTCGTGGCTGTTGGCGGTCTTGAGCGTCCCGTCGTACTTGTTGGCGTAGTTCGGCGCGCCGAAGCCGCTCACCCAGCTGGCCCCCTGCTCGTTGCCGTGGCAGCCGCTGCAGTCGA
>NZ_JBXKJL010000176.1:0-7312 GCF_056994735.1 Geomonas sp. | reverse complement strand
AACTCCATGGCCCAGCGCGACTGCCGCCAGTGCTCCTTGATCTCCTGGGGGAACTGGGAGGGAGGCAGCCGGTACTCCAGCGCCAGGTTCAGGTCCTGGCGGAAAAATTCGCGCGGCTCGAAGGGCGAGGGGTCATCGAGGAGGCGCAACACCAGGTGGCCATCGGCCATCCAGGCTACGATGCGGCCGCTGCAGCCCAGGCGGGTGTTCTCATCGAGGACGCCAACCTGTACGATCCCGCCGGCATCTAGCGAGACCTGCTGCGGCAGCGAGTCGCGGGATAGTTCCACCTCCAAAAGGTCGCCCCTCAGGACGCAGACCACGGCCCATTCCTGGAAGGGAGCCTCCCCATCCGCCAGATGAACCCCGATCCTGACCCGTTTTCCGGCCTGGAACAACCTGGCTCTGCCCCCCGCATCCCCGGACATGCGCCCCCCTGGTTCGTGTCGGGGATTGGGGACTGGGGATTTGAAGGGCCCCATGGCCCGAGCCCCCCCTTCCTCACAGTCCCGTCCCTCTAATGTAGATGAGTCTACCTTGGAAACCATGAGGTGCAATCTCGGATCCCTTCGCCTTTAGCCTTTAGCCTTTAGCCTTTAGCCTTTAGCCTTTAGCCTTTAGCCTTTAGCCTTTAGCCTTTAGCCTTTAGCCTTTAGCCTTTAGCCCTTAGCCCTTAGCCCTTAGCCCTTAACCGGCCTCTAATGCGCCTCACTCCAGTTGGCCCCGAAGTTCAGGTCCACCTTAAGCGGCACCGCCAGCGGCAGCGCCCCCTCCATCTCGGCCCGGACCAATTCGGCCATCGCCACGCGCTCGTTCTCCGGGACCTCGAAGACCAGTTCGTCGTGCACCTGCATGATCAGTCGGCTCTTCAGCCCTTCCCGCCGCATCCGCTCGGTCACTGCGATCATGGCTGCCTTGATGATATCGGCGGCCGACCCTTGGATCGGGTAGTTGGTGGCGTTTCGCTGGGCGAAGGCGCGGATATTGCCGTTCTTGCTGCCGATATCCGGAATGGTCAGCCTGCGCCCGAGGATGGTGGTGACAAATCCGCAGGCTTCCGCCTCGCAGATGCAGCTATCGAGAAAGGTGCGTGCGCCGGAATGCCGCTCGAAATAGCTGTCGATGAAGGCCTTGGCCTGCTTCGGAGTCACCCCCAGCTCCTTGGCGAGGCTGAAGGCGCCCTGGCCATAGATGATCCCGAAGTTGATCACCTTGGCCTGCCGCCTCATCTCCGAGGTCACCAGCCCCGGCATCATGCCGAAGACCTCGGCCGCCGTCCTTTGGTGGATGTCCTCCCCGGCGGCGAAGGCCTCCCTGAGCACCCGGTCTCCCGACATGTGGGCCAGGACCCGCAGCTCGATCTGTGAATAGTCGGCGGAAAGAATGACACAACCCTCTTCGGCCACAAAGGCACGCCTGATGCCGCGTCCCTCCTCGCCGCGGACCGGGATATTCTGCAGGTTCGGTTCGCTCGACGACAGCCTCCCGGTGTTGGTGACGGCCTGGTTGTACGAGGTGTGGACGCGACCGGTAACGGGATCGACAAGTCTCGGGAGGGCGTCGGTGTAGGTCGACTTGAGCTTGGAGATGCTCCGGTACTGCAGGAGGAGCCTGGCGACCTCGTGCTCTTCGGCCAGCCGCTCCAGCTCCTCGACATTGGTCGACCACCCCGTCTTGCCCTTGGTCTTGCGGCCGACGCTAAGCCCCATGCGCACGAAAAGCATCTCGCCCAGTTGCTTCGGCGAGTTGATATTGAAGGGGCCGCCGGCCAGCTCATGGATGCGCGACTCCAGCTCGACCAGCTCCCGCCCGAACTTGGTGGAAAGCTCCTTCATGAGCTCCAGGTCCAGCTTCACCCCGCACAGTTCCATCTTCGCCAGGATCTCCAGGAGCGGCATCTCCGTCTCCATGAGGAGCCGCTCCATCCCCTGCTCCCTCACCTTGGGCAAAAGGATCTGGTGCAGCAGGAAGCTGGCATCGGCGTCCTCGCAGGCGTAGGGTGCGGCGCGGTCCAGGTCGACCTCGGAGAAGTTGAGCTGCCCCTTCCCTCTTCCGGCCATTTCCGGGAAGGAGATCATCCGGTGGTCAAGGAATTCAAGCGCCAGCGTATCGAGGGCCTGGTTGCTGCGTGCCGGGTTGATCAGGTAGGCTGCGAGCATGGTGTCGCACCACATCCCCTTCATCTCGACCCCGGCCTGGCGCAGCACCTGGTAGTGGTACTTCAGGTTTTGGCCGACCTTCGGGCGGGAGGGATCGGTCAGCAGCGGAGCGAGCAGCTCCAGCACCCGGGCCTGGGAGAGCTGCTCGGGAGCCCCGAGGTAGCTGTGGCCGACGGGGATATACCATGCCTCATGAGCCTTGCAGCTAAGCGCGAAGCCGACGATGTGGGCGCCGATGGGATTCAGGCTGTTGGTCTCGATGTCGATGGCGAATACCGGCGCCTTGGTGAGCCGGTCCACGAGCTCCCGCAACTGGGCCTCGGTCAGCACCACGTGATATTCGTCGCAGGAGAGGGTCGGCGAACTGGTCAGGTCCTTCATCAGGGAAGTGAAGCCGTATTCCCGGAAGAGTTCGGCGAGCCGCCTGTTGTCGGGTGGGGAAATGGCGAAGTCCTCGAAGGAATAGTCAATGGGGACGTTGCAGTCGATGGTGGCAAGGGTACGGGACAGCCGCGCCTGCTCGGCGAATTCCACCAGCCGCGCCCCGTTCTTCCCCTTGACCTCGCCAGCCCTGGCCAGCAATTCATCCAGGGAGCCGAACTCCTGCAGGAGCTTCCTGGCGGTCACGTCGCCGATCCCCGGTACCCCCGGGATGTTGTCGGAGCTGTCCCCTTTGAGGGCCAGGAAGTCCACCACCCGCTCGGGACCGATGCCGAACTTCTCCCGCACGTCTTCGATCCCGTAGGTCTTGTCGTACATGGTGTCGAGCAGGGTCACGTCCTTCGTGACGATCTGCATCAGGTCCTTGTCGCCGGTGACCACGACGCACTTCATCCCCTGGGCCTCGCACTTCTTGGCGATGGTCCCGATGATGTCGTCCGCCTCGAAGTTGGGGAGCTCCAGGGCCGGGATGTTGAAGGCCCTCACCATCTGCTTGATCGGCTCGATCTGCGGCGACAGGTCGTCGGGCATGGCCGACCTGGTGGCCTTGTACTCGGGGAATATCTCGTGCCGGAAGGTGGTCTTGCCGGCGTCGAAGATCACCGCCACGTGCCCCGGCGCATGGTCCTTCATCACCTTCAGGAGCATCTGGGTGAAGCCGTAAAGGGCGTTGGTGGGGAATCCTTTGGGGGAACTCAGGTGGCGTATGGCGAAGTAGGCACGGTAGATATAGGAGGAACCATCCAGCAGGTAAAGTGTCTCTTTTTGCGTCACTCGGCCACCTCTTTGGTGAAGATGACGAAGGCCATGGACGGACGCCTGCTGGACTCCCGCATGGCGAACTGGAGAGAGTCGAAACGCCACCCCTGGCGGGTCCATTCGTTGAGGGTTTCCTCCACGGCGTCCTCCGAGACGTGGCCCAGCTCGACGACCTTGTACTGCAGCATAAGTGCTCCTTATAATAAGGTTATTCCCGCCATAGTAGCCGATAAGAAGCGGGGCTTCAAGGCGAAATGTACTATTGCAAAAATAGGTGAAACTGCTATGATTTGGGAAACTTCAACAAGGGGGTCGCGCGTTAGGTCAAGGTACACAGTGTCAACGTCTCAGAACAGGGTAAAAGGGGATTCAGCATGGCTAAAAGTGAAGAAGAGACCATTGACGAACTGGCACAGCAAGTCGAAACTAACCTGGAGATGAGTTACGAGAAAAAAGACCTGAAGGCGCAGAGGGGACTAGTCAAAAACGCCCTCTACGATGGCTCGAAAAAAATCAAACATACCGTGCCGAAAGGAAAACGGATTTGAAGCGAAGAGGATAGGTAACGAGGGGGAGGGGGCTTGGAGAAAAGGCCCCCTCCTTTTGCTTTTCGTGGTAGCAGAATTCTTCTCAAATCACCGGAGGCGACGATGGCGATCGTCAGGTACAACCCGCTGAGCGAGCTGCGCAGCATGCAGGACAAGATGAACCGCCTGCTGGACATGGCGTGGACCAGGGAGATCGGCGAGGAGATCAAGGAAGGGGTGTGGCAGCCTCCTGTCGACATCTATGAGGACCAGGAGAACGTCACTATCAAGGTCGAGCTTCCCGATATGGAGCAGGACCAGATCGAGATCAGGTTGGACCAAAATACCCTGACCGTGAAGGGGGAGAGGACGCACACCGAGGAGATCAGGAAGGAAAACTTCCACAGGATCGAGCGCTACTTCGGCCCCTTCCAGCGCAGCTTGTCGCTCCCATCCGAGCTGGACTCCGGGAAGATGAGCACCGCCTGCGAAAATGGCGTTCTGACGATAACGATACCGAAGCTATCCGGCCGGGCCGCAGCCGTCGCCGGCTGAGCTAGCCGATGTACGCCCGCATCGCCCATATCTACCCCTCGTTCATGCTCCCGGTGCGGTAACCTTTGAGATCGAGCGACACGTAGGTGAAACCTGCCGACCGGAAGAAGTCATGTACCCGGCACCTCAGCTCCGGCTCCAGCATGCGCGGGAGTTCCGCCTCGGAGAGCTCGATCCTCGCCGTTTCCAGATGGAACCTCACCCGGTACACCGTGAACCCCTCACCCTTGAGAAACTCCTCGCACTTCTCCACCTGCTTGAGCCGCTCCTCCGTGATCTCTGTCCCGTAAGGGAAGCGGCTGGCCAGGCAGGCGTAAGCCTGCTTGCTCCAGGTCGGAAGCCCCAGCCCGCGGCTTAACTCCCTGATATCACCTTTGGACAGCCCCGCCTCCAGAAGGGGCGAACGCACCTTCATCTCGCAGGCGGCGGTCCGTCCCGGCCGGTAGTCACCCAGGTCGTCGGTGTTGCTGCCGTCGGCGACGAAAGCAAATCCGAGGTCCCCGGCCTTGTCGGTGCAGAGGCGGAAAAGCTCGCTCTTGCAGTGGTAGCAGCGGTCTTTCGGATTCCCGCTGAACCCCGGGATCTCCAACTCGTTCGAGACGATCACCAGCTGCCTCGCCCCGATCATCGCCGCCAGGCCCTTGGCCTCGGCAAACTCCGATTCCGGGTAGGTGGGAGAGGTCGCGGTGACGGCACAGACCGACTCGCCGCCGAGGGTGTCCTGAGCGACCTTGAGGAGGAAGGTCGAGTCGACCCCGCCGGAAAAGGCCACCACCACAGACCCCATCTCGCGCAGGATGTCCTGCAGCTTCAGGTATTTATCGTTTAGAGCTTCCATTGTTCCTCTGAGTAGAACTAGTGATGAAATTGACAAGCAGGTCCCCTCGCCCTGCGGGAGAGGACTAGGTGAGCGCGGCTCACCGGAGCCGGGGACCCATCCTGGGGCGGCTTCCCTCACCCGGCCTGCGGCTACCCTCCGGGAGAGAGGGAATCTTTATTGTCGCTGCGATGAAGGTGCCGCTGAGAGTGAATGAGGAAAGAGAGCTGCCAGGAGTGGGCGGTGGGGTTTCGCGCCCGGAAGGGCGCTCCTGCGGGGACGCCGGCCGCTGGTTATTACCCTAGATGAAGTACATGAAGCGGTGATCCTGCTCCCGCTTGATGCCCAGCGCCTCGCCGCGGTCGCAAAGGGTCTTCAAGGTGATGGACTCGAAGAACTCGTTCAACTTCGAGTTCGACTCCTCCCAGACCGTCTGGGTCACGCAGCTGCCGTCGAAATTGCACTCCCCCTTCTTCTTGCCGGCGCAGTCGACGATCAGGGTATCCCCTTCGGTTGCCTCTATTACCGCCCGGACGGTGATCTCCTCGGGAGACTTGGCCAGGCAGTAGCCCCCTTGCGGGCCACGCTTGCTCTTCAGAATGCCGCTTTTCTTCAGGCCCTGGAAGATCTGCTCCAGGTAGCGAGGCGAGATCTCCTGCCTGCGCGAGATGTCCTGGATCTGGGCCGGCTGTGCCCCGGCGTTATAGGCGATGTCGAAGAGTGCCCGCAAACCGTAGCGGCTCTTGGTGGAAAGTCTCATGGTGGTATTCCCCCGCACTAGGTAGATAAGCGAGCCTACAATACCACAGGTATCATGTCAAGAATATTAACAAAGGCCGGCGGAGCATTGTCCACCGGCCTCGTGCGTCTTCCTACCAGTAGCGCTGGGGCGGCTCTATCCGCTCCAGGTGCACGATCTCGCCGCTGATCACCTGGAAGACGTCACCGTAGACATTGGTCCACTTGTCTCCCTCCTCGAGGGGGCTCGGCACTTCGCGCGAACCGAGAAAGACTTCAAGGTCGCCGATATAGGCATACCACTCGAGACTCCCGTTCATCCAGATCCTGTTTTTCAGCTCCATACACCCTCCATGGCCCATCGTTTTCCCGATCTTACTTAAAAGAGCCCGTCCGGGTCAAGCAACTCGGTTTTTTCTTGTTGGACAGAACCGTTTTTGTTATTAGAGTAGGACACTTTTGATTGGGGGCTTTCCATATGAAATTCACAAAGATGCAGGGTGCCGGCAACGACTATGTGTACGTGAACTGTTTTGAGGAGAAGGTGGAGGATCCGGCGGCGGTAGCCGTAAAGGTCTCCAACCGCAACTTCGGGATCGGCTCGGACGGCCTGATCCTGATCATGCCCAGCGACCAGGCGGACGTGAGGATGCGGATGTTCAACTCTGACGGCTCCGAGAGCGAGATGTGCGGCAACGGCATCCGCTGCGTGGCGAAGTACGCCTACGACCATGGCATCGTCGACAAGAAGGAGATCACCGCCGAGACCGGCGCTGGCATCCTGACGCTGCAGCTTTTCACCGCAGCCGACAACAAGGTGGAGAAGGTGCGGGTTAACATGGGACCGCCGAGGCTCACCAGGAGGGAGATCCCGATGACCGGCGATGGCGAGGAAAAGGTCATCAGCGAGCCGCTCAACATACTCCACTCGACCTTCAACATCACCTGCGCCTCCATGGGGAACCCGCACTGCGTGATCTTCGTGGACGACGTTGAGTCCTTCCAGGTAGAGAAGTACGGGCCGCTGATCGAGAACCACGAGATGTTCCCGCGCCGCACCAACGTCGAGTTCGTGCAGATCATCTCCCGCACCGAAGTCCGTCAGCGGACTTGGGAGCGCGGCGCCGGCGAGACACTGGCCTGCGGCACCGGTTCCAGTGCGGTCACCGCCGCCTGCGTCCTCAACGGCCTGACCGACAAGAAGATCCTGAACCACCTTTCCGGCGGCGACCTGGAGATGGAGTGGGCCGAAGACGGCAACATCTACATGACCGGCGCGGCCGTGGAAGTCTTCAGCGGAGAGATAAAGCTGTGAA
>NZ_JBXKJL010000175.1:0-3220 GCF_056994735.1 Geomonas sp. | reverse complement strand
CTGCCACTGGACTCCTCTCGACTCCGGAGTGCCCGACCAGGAAGGACGAATACTATATCATGAGCACCGAGCCGACCCAGTACTGCCCGAAGCATGGCGGCAGTGCCATAGAGCCGGCGTCGCCAGCAGTTACGACTCCCGAGGAGCATAAGGGACTTGAGGAGATCGAGCCGCCTGCCGCCCCGGATGAACCAGCACCGGAGGCGAATCCGCTGTAACGCGGTGGAAGCTGGAGAAGTCATAGTGAAATTAGAAAAGGCCCGTGCAGTCAATGCATCGGGCCTTTTTGCTTCTGCAAAACCCTTCGACAAGCTCAGGGTGAACGGCTTTCATAAATGGTGCGGGAAGACCTCCCGGTCCGTCAAACGCCGCTTCATTGGAGATACTAATTAGCGCAAATCTTCCGCTATGAGATTGTCATCCCCGAATGCCCTTATCGGGGATCCAGAGTTCACGTCGTTTAGGAGCTGGATTCCCGATCAGAATCGCTTCGGGAATGACAGCTTTGGAAGCTGGCGGAAGAGTAGTACTAATCAGGTTGGAGATTCCAGCTCAACTCGATCATGTGCAGGTCGAGGCCTGTGTTTCTTCTGCCGTTCAGTCCGCCGTTGGACATGTGCTGAAAGCGGTAGCCGACTCCGGGGCCCGCGGCGAAGCGATACATGATTCCGACGTGCCCGTCCCAGAGAACGTGTCCGTTCAAATTGACCCTGCCGAAGTGGTCCCTGCTCAGCACGTTCAGGTCTCCTCCAAGGTCGATGGCGACTCCCTTTCCTCCGGCCTTATCGAATATGATCCCTGGCCCGACGGCGCCTATGAATCCCGTCTCGCCGGCGCCATTGAGTCCTCCCAAGGCCCCGTTAAGTTGCATGGCCACTCCCCACTCTGCATCGTTTCGGACCGACCAGGGAAGACCGTAGCGGATATAGACCTCGTACTGGTGAAAATGTTCAGCGCGAGCGGTAGCCTCTATTCCCCCCCTGATTCCGAAAGTCTTCAAACCTTGATCGGGGTCCTGGCACCAGCCCTGCGGGATGGCCAGTATCAACCCCAGGAGAAAGGTTGCCGCAGTTAACCCCAATCTCATGACTACTCCTGATTTGGTAGGTTCATTGGATGGGCTTAACTTTACAATTCTTGCCGGAAAAGTCAATGGAGGTAGTCGCATTCTATGGATATGATTCATGATTTTAAGCAGGAGGACTTTGGGTGATGATTTTACTGACCCGGAGTTGTCGCCATTCCTTTTGCAGCTTCGAGCTTGCTGGTGATGTTGTTCTTGATCCAGGAGGGATCCCACCACTCGATCGGATTCACCTGCTCTCCTGAGACCACGACTCCGAAGTGGAGATGGTCGCCGCCCGCAAGGCCTGTGTCACCCGTGTTGCCTATGGTCTGGCCTTTCTGCACTTCGTCTCCGACCTTCACTCCGATCCGGCTCAGGTGCCCGTAGAGGGTCTGCAGCCCGAGCCCGTGGTCGATGATGATGCACTGGCCGTAGATGCCGAGGTCGTCGGCGTAGACCACCTTGCCGCGGTTGGCGGCGGGGACGTTGGAGTGCGGGAGGGAGGCCAGGTCGATTCCGAGGTGGGTTTGCTGGTCCACCAGTTTCCCATGGTAGTAGTAGCTGCGGGACTGGGCGAAGGTTCCTTTCGGGGCGGCGTTGGGCAGGCGCACGAACTGCCCCTCCCAGAGTGGGACCGGCGAGGTCTTGCGCCCGCAATCGGCCAGGATCTTGAGGTCATGTTCACGCAGGTCTCGATTGGCCTTAAGAAAGATCTCCAGCGGTGTCTTGGCGTCGGGGAAGCGGTCCTTGAATTCCGCCGCCACCTTGTCGAGGTAAGTGTCCGGCAGTTCCAGCCGGTCGCTGGGGAAGGACTTCGGGAGGAGGTGGAAGTAGATCCCCGTAACCCGCTCGTTACCGGCCCGGTCGACCGCCAGGATCTTTGGCACAAAGGCGTCGGCGGGCGTGTTGTAGGGGAAGGGGAAGAGGCAGGCGTAGACGTCGCCGGACTGCCGGTATCCTGTGAAGAAGCGGTCGCTGAAGACGACCCCTGTTTTTACCGGTTCTCTGTTGATCGTGTAGACCGCGAGGCCGACGCCGCCACGATTGATGTTGTGGGCGGTGCTGAGCGCCGTGACTGAGGGAGGTTTGTTCTGATAGGTGTAGTCGAGTGTTTCATCGGTGGTGTTGCCGGCGCCGAAGTGGTAGATCGACCTGTCTGTTGCCGAGATCTTCAGCTTGAAGGGCCCGTCCTTCAACCCCGGCTGCTGGGCGAGTCGGAAGGTCTCGCGGACGGAGTCGGTCTTGGTCGGGTACTCCTTGGCGAGGAGATGAATGCTGCGGTCCCCCTGGACTGCGTCGACCGAGAGCTTCTTCAGACCCGATTTGTCTCGAAGGGAAAGGGCGAGGTCGATTCTTCCCGAGACAGGCCCGGGGCCAGGTGCGAGGGATACGGCCGGTCCGTTCATGTCGCGCATATACAAGGCTGCCAGCACAACTAATATCAAAAGAAGGATGACGCCGAAGATGGCGGTACTTTTCATGGTCTTGCTCCCGCTGGGAAGAATCCTTTCGGGATTTTAACACCGGGCACCTCAAAGTCCAGCCGGAGCGGGACTGTTGGCGGCTGCGGCTGGACCGGATGCTGCCGGGGCTGCGCGTTTCAGACCGCTGTGACTGGCACCTGGCGAGATGGCGGAGTAACGGATTTGGTAATGGTCTGGAATCGAGCTGCCTTGGCTCTGTCGCGACGATGAGTTGACCATGGGCGACGGAGGCCCGTAGCGGCATCGGTGGATCGCGCAGAGGTTTCCTTGCCTTGGGCAGTAGCTGGATCTGAATGAGAGAGGAGGGGGGCGAAAGCGGGGTGTCGGGAAAACAGCAGATCCGGGAGAGCACGAGTTTTCATGCAGTCAAGTTCCGGAATATACACTAAAAAAAATTTTTGCAACAGTCTGTTTATTCGCCGTCAGCAGTGATATATTTTGCACAGCTAGCTAGCGTAACAGAATGCTCTGACAAAGGAGGTAGCGCAGAAATCAAAGATACTCCGCCGATGAGGATTCTAACAAGATGACAGCAGCTACAGATCCGGTGATCGCAACTCTCCGGAGAATCCCTTGAAAAGGGAACTCAGTCAGTACTCAAACGAGGCCCGCCATATGGCGGGCCTCTCATTTTATCCCCTCACAAAAAATTGTAGATGATGCCGGGGCG
>NZ_JBXKJL010000174.1:0-3094 GCF_056994735.1 Geomonas sp. | reverse complement strand
CGGAGCCTAATTCCGTGTCACCCATATGTATTTCGTACCCGGCGATCCCGGGGCTGCACCCGGGAGCGAGTTGCTGCCCCGCTGCCAGTAGAGTCGCCTGTACCTGGTGAGTCTGCTTCTCCTCGAGGATGGTCGTTTCCACGTCCAGCAACCCGAGCCCCTGCACTTCCGAGACTGACGATTCGACCCTGTCCGGGTCGAGAACCAGGTTTCCAAGCATCTGGTATCCGCCGCAGATGCCGATGATGTTTCCCTTGAACTTGCTGATGGCGTCGAACATCCCGGTCTCCCGGAGAGAAACGAGGTCGGCCAGCGTGGCCTTGGTCCCGGGCAGTATCAGCAGGTCGAGATTTCCCACGAGCTGCGGCGACTCCACGTAGATCAGCTCAACGTCGGGCTCCGCCTCAAGTCGGTCGAAATCGGTGTAATTGGAAATCCTCGGCAACCGCACCACGCCGACCCGCAGTTTCCCATCGATTGCGGAAAGGGAGGTTGTCTTTCTCTGCAGCGCCACGCTGTCTTCCGCCGGTAGCGATGGGCCCTTCAACCAAGGCAGAACGCCCAGTACCGGGACGCCCGTCCGCTCCTCGACAAGCTCGATACCCGATCGAAGCAGAGAGGCATCACCGCGGAACTTGTTGATGATCACTCCCTTGACCATCGCCTTTTCTTCGGGCGTCAGGAGTTCGATGGTACCGACGATCTGGGCGAAAACCCCGCCGCGGTCGATGTCGGCAATGAGAATGACCGGAGCTCCCGCCATGGCTGCCGCTTTAAGATTGGCGATATCGTGGGCGCGGAGGTTGATCTCGGCGATGCTCCCCGCTCCCTCCATGACTATGAAAGAGTACTTTGACTTCAGCCGCTCGAAGCTCTCCCGCACCTTCACGAAGGCTTCCGGCTTGTAGGCGTTGTACTCCTTCACCCCCATGTTCCGGACGACCCGTCCCTGGACGATCACCTGGCTTCCGGTGTCGGAATTCGGTTTCAGGAGCACGGGGTTCATATCGATGTGGGGCGCGATGCCGCAGGCCTCTGCCTGGACGCTTTGGGCGCGGCCGATTTCGCCACCCTCGGGCGTGACGGCGGAATTCAGGGCCATGTTCTGCGATTTGAAAGGGGCGACGGAGATCCCGCGCCGCTTCAGTATCCGGCAGAACCCGGCGGTGATGACTGACTTTCCGACATCGGATCCGGTGCCGCAGAACATGAGAGAGCGCGAGCCGGCGGCGACGTCGGCGGTAATCTCCTCCGCTACCACATTTCGTCCCTTGTTGGCATAACCGCGAGGGGTGATGATGCGGCCATCACGGGCAAGGCGGGTCGAGGCGTTGCCGATGATGACAATGGAGAACATGTCGATCGGGTGGGAAAGCATCTCGCCGAGAGTCGTGATGATCCGCTCTTCACCGTCCCGGCAGGCATTCCTGACAATGCCGACGGGAACTTCTGCCCCCCGGGCGGCGATCAGGATTTCCACCGCCTCCTCGATCTGGGTCACGCGGCCTTTGCTGCGAGGGTTGTAAAGGGCGACTACGAAATCCGCGGAGGCCGCAGCCCGAAGCCTTCTCCTGATCTTGTCGATGGGCGTCAGGAGGTCGGAAAGGGAGATCACCGCAAAGTCGTGCATCAGGGGCGCGCCCAGGACCGAAGCCGCCGCCTGCACCGCCGAGACCCCTGGAACGACAATTATTTCAACGCCTTGAGAAGAAGCATCGGGGGCATCGGCAAGTTCCAAGGCCAACCCGGCCATGCCGTAGATACCGGCATCGCCGCTTGAGACCAAGGCGACAGTCTTACCTGAGGCGGCGATGGCGAGCGCCTCGGAACAGCGCTCAATCTCGCGCATCATGCCCGAGGAAACGACCTCTTTTTTCTCTATCAGCGGCTGGATGAAATCGAGGTAGGTCTTGTAACCGACAATAACCTCAGACTTCTCGATTGCCTCGCGCGCCTCGAATGTCATATGGTTCAGCCCGCCGGGGCCGATACCTATTACAAAAAGCTTGGACATTAAAACCTCATGGAAAACTGCTGTTACAGACATCGCGAGACGCTCATCCGCCGCGCGAGATAGAGAATGCACAGCAGCTGGATGCCGGATATTCCAGAGCAAGAATCTGGGTGCCCGATAGAAGCTTTCGGGCATGACACAAAATACTGTCATTCCCGAGGTCTTAATCGGGAATCCATTCTGCCGCGCCTCTCCTCCTCGGCAAATTCAACTTCCAACTCCGATACCCTCACGCGATAGCGGGGACGCTCTTTTACGGAGATTCGGCTATCGAGAGGGTGACGTTTCCGTCCTTCACCTTCTTCAACAGCAGCCTCCCCCCTCCTGATGCCAGGAGAGCCGCGGGCTCGGCAACGCCGGTCGCGCCGATAGCGGTAAAGGCATGGTCCGAAGGAGGAGACGGCACCTCGACTACGTTCAACCGGCGGCTGTCGTAGAACAGAATCTCCACCCCGGCCCGGCTGGCGAACTCCAACAACCCGGCCTCGTCGCGCTTCGCCTCCGCAGTGGCGACATATCTCACGCTGATGGCCGAAAGGGATAGCCGCTCCAGATTGGCTTTGACCACCGATTCGATCTCTTCACAGGAAGTCCCCCTGTTGCAGCCGATCCCCAAGTGCAGGTTCAAGGGGCGCAGCACCAGGACACGGTCGGAATCGAGCTCTTTCGGGAGTACCCTGTTCGTTACGAGGACCGCCCCACTCGCTTCTGCTCCAACGGCCTCGTCAAGATCGCCACAGAAGGAAACGATCCCTCTCCCGTCAAAGTATCCTTTCACAGCGTCGTGATGGTCCAGGACCGCGATGTTTTTCCCCTCCAGCAGGAGGGCATTTAGGACCTTCACCCGCGAGAGGTCTTCAATCAGCCAGCCGTTCTCTTTCGCCAGCATGTCGAAGGAGGGAAGAGCGTTCACATCGGTGGCCGTGGTTATGACCGGAGTACAGCCGAGGAGAGAAGAGCAGCGCTCGGCCAGTTCGTTGGCGCCGCCAAGATGTCCGGAGAGGAGGGAGATGGCGAAGCGACCGGCATCATCGACCACCACCACCGCCGGGTCCTTATCCTTTGCCTGCAGAAGGGGGG
>NZ_JBXKJL010000173.1:0-12465 GCF_056994735.1 Geomonas sp. | reverse complement strand
TGAATGCCATTCAAGCGCTCTCCCAACTGAGCTACAGCCCCATCAAAGGAGTCCTGTTTATAGCAAACCGGCAGATCGGTGTCAACCCTTTTTTCCCCATTAAAATTTCATTTTCATCCTTGACCTGAAATGAGCCTTTCGCTATACTCCCGTGACGTTTCAGCCGGAGTGGTGAAATTGGTAGACGCACTGGACTCAAAATCCAGCGGGGGTGACCCCGTGTCGGTTCGATCCCGACCTCCGGCACCAGAGAAATAACGAGGGGCCAGCTGTTACAAGCTGGCCCCTTTTTCATGCTTTCGGCTGTTGAAAATCTCACTCTTCACACCTCCGGTTCCGGTTGCCGCAGCCCCGGGTTCCTGAGGCGGGAAACCGCCACCGGCAGCTTCCTCCTTTTGCCCCTTTCCGCCTGCCTCGCGGGAGGGATCAGAGGATGCAGACTTTCAGGACCTGCTGTAGGTCGGTTACCCCCCCGAGAATCTTCTCTATGCCATCCATCTTCAGCGTCCTGCCCCCTTCCTGCAGGGAAAGCTCTCTCAACTCCTCAACCGGTGCGTTCCTCTTGATCGCCCTTTTCAGGGCAGGGGAGTTGACCAGGAGTTCATGCAGCGCGATCCTCCCCCTGTAGCCGGTCCCGTTGCACTTTTCGCATCCTTTCCTTCTCATAAGCTGCAGGCCGTCCGGCCGATCCGGCAGCCCATGCGCCTTGAACCATACGGGACCGTAGTGAACCACCATCTCCTCATACTCCTCCCCGGTCGGCCGATAGGGCACCTTGCAGTGGTCGCAGAGCTTGCGGGTGAGGCGCTGGGCGATGATCCCCAGCATTGCGTCGGAGAAGTTGAAGGGATCTATCCCCATCTCCAGCAGCCTCGCCACGGTTTCGGGCGCGGTGTTGGTGTGCAGCGTGCTGAAGACCAGGTGGCCGGTTAACGATGCCGCGATGGCGGTTTGGGAGGTCTCCGCGTCCCTCATCTCACCGATCATGATGACGTCGGGGTCGGCGCGCAGGAAGGAGCGCATGGCATCGGCAAAGTTGAAGCCGATCTTGTGATTGACCTGCACTTGCCTGAGCCCCTTCTGGATGATCTCCACCGGATCCTCGGCCGTCCAGATCTTGCGCTGCGGCGAGTTGATGGTGGCAAGTGCGGAATGGAGGGTGGTGGTTTTTCCCGATCCGGTGGGTCCTGCACAGAGTACGATGCCGTAAGGCTTCTTGAGCAGTTCCTTGAACTTGGCCAGGTTGTCGTCCGTGAACCCCATCTCGTCAAGCGAAAGGGGTTTCACCCCGGTCAGGAGCCTCAGCACCGCGTCCTCATGTCCCTCCACGGTCGGCGTGATCTCCAACCGGTACTCGAGCTTGCGATTGTCGTAAAGGAGGAAGATCTTGCCGCTTTGCGGCTTTCTGCGTTCGGCAATGTCGAGCTTGGCCATGATCTTGAGCCTCGCCACCACCGCCGCCTTATGCACGGCCGGGATCTCGTGGGACAGCACGCACTCCCCGTCGATCCTGTACCTTACCGAAAGGGGACCCTTTTCCAGCTCGGGCTCGAAGTGGATGTCGGAGGCGTTGCTGGCGTAGGCCTCGAGGAGGATCCTGTTCACCAGCAGGATCACCTTGGAGTCGGGCTCTATGTACTCGACCTCCTCGGGCTGCTCGACCACGACGAGCTGTTCCTCCTCCATTTCACTGATCACCGCCTCGATCGACTCACCCGGCATGTTGTAAAAACGCTCTATGGCCGCCGAGATCTGGCGGGCCCCGGCGATGACCAGCTCGATGTTGTAGTTGGTGATGAACCTCAGACTGTCGGAGATGGTGCTGTCGGTAGGCTCGGAGGTCGCCACAACCAACTTCTTCCCCTCCAGTTCAAGGGGCAGGACGTGCATCTGGTTTACCAGGTTCCTGGGAAGCGCCTCCAGTGCCCTGCGGCTCGGGTGGACGTCGGTCAGGTCGAGGAAGGGAATGCCGAACTTCTCCGCCAGCGCGGCGAGGAGTTGGTCCTCCGAGACCAGGCCCCGTTCCATGAGCACCGCGCCGATCTTCTTCTTCCCGCTCCCCTGCATGGCCATCTCAACCTGCTCTTTGGTCACCAGCCCCTCGGTGATCAGGATATCGCCCACCCTCGCGTTCTGGTTGGTGAGATGCTTTGACTGCTCCTCCTTGTAGCAGTCCATGATCTGCGACCAGACCTTCTCGGGATCACGGGCGCCGCCTGGGCCACCTGCGCCGACCAGCTCCGGGACTTTCTCTCCAGCAGGACGGGCACCGGGCCCCGCGGCAAGGCGCCCCGGGTCTGGGGGGCTCACCGCCGACGAGATGATGAAAAGCCGCTCGAAGGGAACCGACTTGTCGGAAGAGAGGCCGAAGAAGCCTTTGTCGAAGACCTGGTCATGCCTGATGCGCAGCATCAGCCGCTCCCCTGTTACCAGTTCCACCTCCTCCGGAGGAGCATCGGTCGCGCTTTCCGGACCGTGGGAGCCTGGGCCCACCAGCCCGATGTAGCAGAGCTCGTCCAGGGGGACACTGCGCTTCTGGGTGGCTGACAGGTGAATGCTGATCTCGTTCTGGTCGGGTCTGAAGGGGGCGCAGAGCGAGGTCCTCAGCTTCCGCCTGTCTCTGAAATTCAGGATTACCTCGGTAGTCATGGCATTCTCCGTCTCGGGAGGAGGTCGGCGTCGTCCACAAACGGAGTGACAGTATACCAGAAGGGGGGGCGGCTTTCACGTAGGGCCGGGGAACAGGGCGCCCGGGTGTTGATCCAGGAACGTGATCTGCTATACTTTACCCGTCTTTAATTAAAAGTTGGATCCGCACTCCCGGCCGGACGATCTCCCGGCAAGGGAGCCCCGGCCTACGGCCACCCTCCAGCCGAAACCGCGGCACGGTCAAGGCCCCGGATGGGAGCGACACGAGATGAGACTGAAGCTACCACCTACCGGCTGCCGGGGATTTTCCCTGGTCGAGCTGCTCATCGCCATGACAGTGCTGTCGGTGGGGCTCTTCGCGGTGGCCACCATGCAAACCGTCTCCCTGTCTAACGCATCGACCTCGCACAAGATAATGGTCGCCACGGAGCTGGCCAAGCAAGCCATGGAGGACATCATGGCCTGGGAACCTGAGGATGCGAGACTGAACACCAGTGCCGCCGATGTCACCTACGCCGACAACGTCAGCATGGCCGGCGGCGGCACCTTCAGGATCACCTACAGCACCACGGTACATACCCCGGTGCGGGGATCGACCCGGGTGGACATCGCCGTCAGCGAGGCACTCTCCCCCAGGCCCGGCAGCCGGAGCTGGCCCATCAATACCGTCTTGATCTCCGGCTTCAGGAAGGTGTTCTGATGGGGCTGCCCTGGCGGAAGGAAGGTGGGGTGACCCTCATCGAGCTCCTGGTGGTGGTGGGGATGATGGGGCTGGTAGCTGCCGCCATCTATACCACCTACACCGCCAACCAGAAAGCCGCCTATTCCCAGGGGGAGGTGCTTGAAGTGCAGCAAAACCTCAGGGTGGCGCTCGATTACCTGACCCGGGACCTGAAGATGGCGGGCGTCCTGATACCGCCGGGGACCGGCGCCCCCATCGCCTCGGCCTCAGGAACACCTCCCTTTCCCACCTATTCCACGAGCATCATGATAAACACCGCTTCCGCCGCCGGGCGCTTTGCCAGGGTGGAAATAGACAACCCGCCTGACAACAACTTCGCCGTCTCCGGGACGCCGGACACCATCACCCTGAGCGTCGAGCCCCCGGCCTCCGCCACTGGCCCCAACGTGGTGGACGCCTTCGCGCCCGGCGACCACGTGCGGCTGATCCGCCCCTTCGACGCCAGCGAACCCCTGGGCGGGACCCGCACCCTGGTGGTTGACGAGACCGCCGGCAATCCCGACCGGGGCGTGTTCGGCACCTCTTTCCCAAGCATCACCATCCGCAAGTCCGACGGATCAACCTTCCTGGCCGACGACGTGGTCAACTCCGGCGACCTTATCGCCAAGGTGGCCGACAGCTCCGTTTACCCCATGACCGTCGCCTACTACCTGGTTAACGGCGGCGTCCAGGTCAACGACTACCGCTGCCCCGTCAACCACAAGTGCCTGGTCCGGCAGGTCAACGGCCCGTCGGGCCCCGCCGACATCATCGCCACCAACATCTCCTCCCTCCGTTTCTCCTACCTCCATGACGGATACGCGGAGTCGAGGGTTCCTTCGGACCTGGAGCGGGTCAGGGCGGTCCGCATCACGCTTCAGGGAACGACCACCAGGACGGTGGCGTCGGCGGGCCCCAGGTCCAGGGCCGTCGCCACCGTGGTGAAGCTGAGAAACAGGAGATGACAGCCATGCTGATTGACCCGGCCAGGATGCGCAGGGAAGGGGGGGTGGCGCTCATCCTGGTGATGGTGGTGCTGCTGATGCTCAGCATCCTCGGGATGACGGTGCTCAGTTCGACCACCAGCGACCTGCAGATCACGGCAAGCATCAAAAACGACGGCGATGCCTTCTATATGGCCAGCGCCGCCCTGGAGTTCGCGCAGGCCGACGCGGCCATCTACGCTGCGCTAATCCCTTCCTCGGCGACGGCCTGGCCTCGCCCCGAGGAAGGGGTGCTTCTGCGCGATGATGGGTCCCCGAGCACGACACCCAACACGGCATATCACGACTACAACCAGATGACGATCTACAAGTATCCCCTGACCAGGACACAGCCGCAGGGGACTGCCAACATCAAGGTCGAGTATCTGGGCGCCGGGTCGGTCCCCCCCGGCCAGGGGACCGAGGTCGATGCGGGCCTGGGCGGAGGGGGGGGATTCAACGCCCACTTCTACCTGATCTCCGTGATAGCCGACGGTCCCGACCACTCCCACCTGGAGATCGAGTCCCAGATAGCCAGGGTGGTGCCGAAATAACCGGAGTTTCTGTGAACGGAGACCGTCGATGAAGAAATCCCTGTTCCTGCTGGCCATGGTAGCGCTGTGCCAGGGGGCGCCGGCGCAGGCCGGTCCCGACCGCTTCCTGGGCGACGCCGCCATCTACAGTGCCTTTGCCAACCACATCCGGCCCAATATCCTCCTCCTCATCGACAACAGCAATGCCACCCTCAACTCCGCCTCCGGGAGCAAATATGATCCGGCTGTCGATTACTGTGTCAGCTATGCGGCCTGCACCTATCAGAGGTACTCGGTGTACGCGGCGGGACAGCAGGGGGACTTCTCCACCACGTCCCTGGTCGACAACCCCGACGGCAACCTAGGCAACGTAACCTGTAGCAACAACGGCAACATCGCGGCCGCCACCCTGCGCAGCAGCGGCACCTACGTCGGTTCGGCCAGCGAGAACAATCCCAACCTCAAGAAGGGGACCGGAAGCGCAGGCGCGGGAAAGGCGGTCTGCGATTTCAGCGGCAAGGGGGCGACCTACGCCTTGGGCAACTTCCTGAACTACACCATGTCATCGGTCGCCTCCTCCGGAGTTACCCAGCGCAGGGTCATCTATGACGCCTTGAAAACGGTGGTAGGGGGCGCGCGCTACGCAGTGAATTTCGGGGCCATGGTGTACGGCGTGAACAACAAGGGGGGGAAGGTGGTCTACCAGGTGGGCAACCTCAGCAATGACGCCGACTTCAACACCTTCCTGAGCCTGCTGCCGGGAGATGATGGTAACGGCACCGTCACCGGTGAACCCGTGCTCTCCAGCCAGACCGCCAGGCCACAGGCAGAGGCGCTTCTCGATGCAGGGTACTACTTCCGGGGAAGCTATCTGCCGATCTCGGGTCAGGCCGCCATGCCCTCACCGAGCAGGTACGGTTGTGACAAGAACCACGTGATTGTCATCACCAACGGCCTCAGCAACAAGGATGACAGCCCTCAGCTCGCCAGCACCGTCGGGGACCTGGACGGAGACGGGGCTGAAGCGGTAGGCTACGGCCTGGGGAGCCATTACCTGGACGACGTGGCCAAGTACCTGTACGAAACTCCCCCAAGCGGCGCAGCGCCCGTCTCGACCGACACCATACTGGCCTTCCAGGCCGACGACGTCCTGGTCAGGCGGGCGGCCGATGACAGCCACGGCCGGGGGGAGTACCACAACGTCTACAACGCCAACGAGCTGGCAGCCGCCCTGTTCGATGTCATCACCAAGATCATGCTGGAGACCGACACCTCTTTCGTGGCACCGGTCGTGCCGGTCAGCCCCGAAAACCGCGCCTTCAGCGGAAGCCGCCTCTACATGGCCTTTTTCAAGCCCCGGTCGGAAAAGTACTGGTACGGCAACCTGAAGAAGTTGGGGGTCAACAGCGTCAATGCCCTGACCGACCGCAACCGCGCCCTGGCCTGCTACACGGACATCGACGGCGACGGCAGCGACGACGTCGACGGGGCGAGGCTGCCGTCCGGAGCGCTCAGCGGCTCATTCCGCAGCTCGTCCTCTTCCTTCTGGAACAGCTCCAGCGACGCCGGCTTCGTGGAGGTGGGCGGGGCCGGGGAGGTGCTGGTCCATAGGGACCTCGGCACCAACTCGAGGAGGATCTACACCTACACCGGGACCAGTAGCGACCTGACCGATGCCAGCAATGCCCTCAGCACCGCCAACAGCGCCATCAGTGCGGGCCTTCTGGGGGTGGCGGATGCGGCGGCCAAAGACCGTCTGATCCGCTTCGTTCACGGCTACGACGCCTTCGATGAAAACGGCAACGGCAACACCACCGAGAAGAGGGGGGCGAGCCTGACCGCTCCCTCCGGCTGGATCGTGGGGGACATCCTCCATTCCCGCCCGCTCGTGGTCAGCTACGCCTCCTATCCATTTTCCGCGAGCAACGAAGCGGACTGCAGCATCAACAAGTCCATGATCTACGTGGGGGCCAACGACGGGATGTTCCATGCCATCAGGGACTGCGACGGCGGCGAGGCCTGGGCCTTCGTCCCGCGCGACCTCCTCGGCAATCTGAAGTACCTATCCGAGGGGGAGCACGCCTACTACCTCGACTCGACCCCTTCCGCCTACATCTACGACAGCGGGAACGACGGCAACCTTTCGCCCTCCAACGGCGACAAGGTGATCCTGATCTTCGGCGAGCGCCGCGGCGGAGGGTCCGACGCCGCACCGACCTCCGGCTCCTATTACGCCCTGGACGTGTCGGACCCCGCAGCCCCAAGACTTCTTTGGCGCATCAGCAACCAGACCTCGGGATTCGAGGAGCTGGCGGAGACCTGGAGCGAGCCGAAGTTGGTCAGGATGCGTATCGACGGGGGGACCAAGATCGTCGCCTTTGTGGGTGCTGGATACGACAACATCCACGAAGACACGCGATATGGCAACAATTCGTACTTCACCGACGCCGATGCGGTCGCCTTGGCGGATGTGGGTAACGGCAACGTGGCCAGCGGCGGATCGACGGAGGCCACGGCGCTGCGTAACCCCAGGGGGAGGGGTGTCTATGCCATCGAGATCGCCTCCCTTGGCACTGGCGGTGTCCCCGTCTTCACCAACAGCGGCGCCAGGATCTGGGGCTATGTCTACGGCGCCGGCAGCGAGCGTTACCAGGCTCCCCCCGCCTCCTCTACCAGTCCGCTGCTGAAGTACTCATTTCCCGCTGAAATCGCGGCAGTCGACCGGGACAACAACGGTTACGCCGACACCCTGTACGCCGTGGACACCGGAGGAGGCGTCTGGAAGTTCAGGGTGGGGGATTCAGCCGTCGCAAACTGGCGCGGGATCAGGTTGTTCAACCTCAACTCGGGAACGGCTGCGGGCAAGAAGTTCTTCTACAAGCCCTCGGTGGTGGTGGAGCCGGGCTATACCATGCTGTTTATCGGCTCCGGCGACCGGGAACATCCGCTCAACAGGGACCAGAACCTCGTCGACGGTTTCTATGCCCTCAAGGACACCGGGCAGAGCACTTCCGACGACTTGGACGAGGCTGACCTGGCTGACCTGACCAGCGATTCCATTCAGACCACGACCGAGGCGAGCGGCGCCGACTCGGTTGCCGGCATCACTGCCGCGCTCAACGCCAGCCACGGCTGGTACCTGAGCCTGAATCAGCGCGCCGGGGAGAAGGTACTGGCCTCACCTACGGTCTTCAACAAGGTCGCTTACTTCACCACCTTCACGCCGAATGCGGCACCGTCCACTGACCCTTGCAGGCCCGGCAACCTCGGTATCTCCCGCGTCTACGCGCTGGGCTACAAGAACGCCACGGCGGTGATGAACTTCGACACCAGCAACGACAGCATACTGACCACCAACCCACTGGCCCGGACCGTTCCCGGGCAGATCCTGCAGCGCAGCGACCGGTCGACGGAACTCGGACCCGGAATCGCCTCGGGGATGGTCGTCCTCGTCAACCCCGGCGGCGGCACGCGGGGGGTGATCGGCGTCGGAGGCATCGTAGCCGGGCTCGATCCGAAGAAGGGTGGGAGCGTGCTGACCCTTTATTGGCGGCAAAAGTAGGATGGAGCCATGGATGCCGGCAGCACTGTGATCTGCAGATGGCCCTGGTTTGCAGGAGAGAGGAGCGTTGCACGATGACGAGCGGAGCGGACAACAGAGCACCGGTGAGCTTTTCGCGAGGGTTCACCACGGTGGAGCTCCTCGTGGTCGGGGGAATCATCATGGTGCTCGCCACCATGGCCACCCTGGATTTCATGCAGTGGCGTAACCGCCACAACTCGGCCCGGGGGGCGAGAGGTGTTTACGACGCCCTGCGCATAGCCAGGAGCAGGGCCATGTCAACGAACTACCAGCACATGGTGCGGTTGGAACCTGTCTCGGGGCGGTACCAGGTGGTGAAGGGGACCCGGGGCTACGGGACGCCGGACAACGGTTGGGGGACCGTGATCCAGGAGTGGATAACCGTGGCGGCAGGCGTATCCATGACCAGTGGCGCCGGTGATGCCTCCAGGGCCAGCGTCAACGTCAAGTTCAATGCCGATGGCACCGCCCGTCTGGAAACCCCGGCGGGTCATCCACTCGATCCCCCAGCCAGTAGCGTAGCCATCCGCCTGGGGGGGGCAACAGCCAATACCGTAGTCGTTTCCAGTTGCGGGAGAGTTACGCTGGAATAGCACGCCCCTGACCGCCATGGACTTCCCTTCCCCCGACCCGAGTGACCGTTTGCGCGGTCTTGTTGCTCCAATAACGAAGGCCCTCCACGTTTGGAGGGCCTTCGAATTTTGCCGTTTGCCGGCCGATGCGCCTTATTTGGTCGGCCTGCTGTGGGTGGTCTTCTGGAGGATTTTGTCGAGATCCTTCATGAGGAGGTAGAGGTGGTACGGGTCGGTCGGGCTGGGTTCAAAGTTGAAACCCATATACCACTTCCGAGCCGGTTCGTCTTTCGCATGGACAAGAATGGCGCGTATTCCTGCAATGTCGGCGGCCTGCGCCGTTCGCAGCAGTGCATCTTTGAGAAGGGCACGACCAAGCCCGCTACCTTGATGATCTTTGTCGACGGCCAGACGTGCAAGGATCATGACAGGTACTGGATGCCTTGCCAGTCCTTTTATCACTCGTGCCGGTGCGACAGCGGGTTGGACGCTGCCGACGGCAAGACTGTAAAACCCGGCTACCTTCCCTTGGTGGCAGCAGACATAGGTCTGCGAGCTTCTGGTCTTTTGGTTGATGAGCGCGTAGCGCTGCAGGAACTGGTTCAGTGCCGGATGGCCGCAGTCAAAGTCCTCGACGCTGTCATGCGCTGCGAGCCTCCGTACCTCTTCATACCGGGCTGGTTTCAATCGAGAAGGCCTTTTTCGGTCAGCAGGCGTGTGAGGTGGGGGCGAGGTTTGATGGGCTGATCCAAAGCCTCCTGGAATGCCTCCCATTCTTCCTCGTTAAGAGAAAAGCGCTGACGGTCAGCCAGGGCCTGGTTGGCAGCGGTTATGCCTGCATCCAGAAGGAATTCACTGACGCTCTTGTGGCAGGCTCGGGCGGCCTCTTGCAACAGCCGCTTTACCCCTACGTTGGCGCGGACATCTATACGCTCGGTTTTCGGAACACTGGTGACGGGCATTGGTGACTCCTTGTAATGATTGAGCCAGTATATTGTACAACCATTGTCCTGACAACATTCAAATGAAGGTGCCAGCGCCAGAAACCTTCTCCCTCTCTTGAGACGAAAAAAGGCCCCCATTGGAGGCCTTTCCGTCGGCAAAGTGAATCTGCCGCTACATCTTCATCCGCTGCTCGATGCAGTTCCAGTCGATATTTTTGAAGAAGGCGCCGATGTAGTCGGCTCTCTTGAGACCGTAGTCGGTCAGGAAGGCGTGCTCGAAGACGTCCATGATCAGAAGGGGTGTGCAGCCGGCGGGATGCCCGGCGTCGTGCTCGTTGATCCAGAAGTTCAGCAGGGTGCCGTTGGTCACGTCCTGGTAAAGGACCGTCCACCCGATCCCGCGCATGGCGCCGGTGGCTTTGAAATCCGTCATCCAGTCGTCATAACTGCCGAAATCCTGGCGCATCCTGGCTCCCAGCTTCCCTTCCTGGTTCAGCTGGGTTTTCCCACCCAGGTTCTCGAAGTAGTATTCGTGCAGCCTCATGCCGTTGAACTCCCACCCGAAGCGCCGCTTCAGCTCAGCATATTCCGGGCTCGCCCCTTTCCCTTCTTTGCGCATGTTCGTCAGCGTCTCATTCAGCGTGTTCGTATTCTTCACGTACCCCTCGTAAAGGGTGAAGTGGTTCTTGAGCAGGGTCTCACTGAATCCTTCCATGCCGATGAGCTTCTTGTAGTCTTTCGCCTGGTACGTCATCATGGTCTTTCTCCTTTCACGGGTTTGATTGTGAGCCTGGTACTTTCACGGCCGGTGTTGATAAGAGAAGAGGAGCCAGTGCAGCTCCTTCTTAGGCAGGTGTGGCTCGTGCTGAGACGGCAGGGGATTTGACCGGGGCTTAAATCCATTGCCCAATTTTACACGTCGACCTAGTGGTGTCAAATACGGTGAAGGGTGAAGGGTGAATGGTGAATGTTGAATGGTGAATGGTGAATGGTGAATTCCCCCCTCGCCCTGCGGGAGGGCAGGGTGAGGGCTTCTGCCCGACCGGCCTCTCAACCTTCTTATGGCTTCCCTCACCCGCCCTTCGGGCACCCTCTCCCGGAGGGAGAGGGGGACGCTGCCCCCTCTCCTCAGCCATTTCCTCCGATTTTGCCTTGTCTACTCCCACTGATTCCTGTATGTTGAGCCTGTTTAACTGCGTTAATGTATGGAGGTAATACCTTGAGACTTCGCACTGTTGTTGCTGCTTCGCTCCTCTTTCCCGGCCTCTTCTCGTCGGCCGTCCTCGCAGAAACTACGCCTTCCGCACCTGCCGCCGCTGCACCCGTAGAGGATGCCGCATCACTGGTCAAGGAGAACACCCAGCTGAAGGAGAAGCTCAAGCTTCTCGAGTCCTGCAGCATCACCTCGACCGATCTTGCCGCGAGGAATTGCAAGCGACTGAAGGAAATTGCCGCCGACATCCGCACCCAGAGGCAAGGCCTTGCTGACTTCGAAGGCTACGTTAAGTGGATGTCTGCCAACGTGGCGGGATACAACAAATACCTCTCCGCCGGCTCCGTCGCCGCCGGTTTCGCCAAGGTGCTGCCGATCCCGTACGCCGGTCAGGCCTCCGTGTTCACCAAGTTCGTGGCCAACGCAGCTCTCTCCCTGGGTGCGGCATCTGTATCGATCAACAAGTACCTGGTCACTTCCCAGCAGTTCCTTTCCCGGACCGACGCGCTTGATCCTGCCAAGGAATTGAATCCCCAGGAGGTTTCCGACCTGGTCCGTTTTGCCGACACGGAACTCCTGAAGGGGATGATGGATGTCCAGGAACGGCTGGTGACTACTTCCGAGTTGACCTCGTCCTCGCTTTCTTTCCTGGAGAGTCTGAACCACTATGTCGGTTCCTCCGGAGAATACTGGGCAAAGACCAAGTCACTCCTTAAAAGTGCGGATGACAAGAAGGATAAAGGCTTTCTCGCCGAGAGCACCACTGCTCTCAGAAACAGGGCGCAGGCTTTCAACGGTAAATTCAAACTGTTCGATGACACGGTGAAGAAGAATGGCCCGCGCATCAAGTCTCTTGTCGCTTATGACGATCTGATGAGAGAGATCGACCCTAAGGTGGCCAAGCTCAAATAGCAGGAAAGGAGAGTGTGGTGGAACTGGATGCCGAACTTGTGAGTCAGTTGAAGAGGGTGCTCGAGGCTGCCGAGTACCTGCTCCCGAAGCCTATTCCCAGGATTGACTGGAGCACTTGTCACGCGGCCAACTGGAAGCGCCATTCTTTCGCAGGTTCCCTGGAGCCGATTGAGAGCATCGAGGGGATCAAGCTCGAGGACCTGCTCGGGATCGAAAAGCAAAAAAACGTGCTCGAGGAAAATACCCAGCAGTTCCTGGCCGGTCTTCCTGCCAACAACGTCCTTTTGTGGGGTACCAGGGGGACCGGGAAGTCTTCCCTGGTGCGCGCGCTGCTCAGGCGGTACGCAACCGAGGG
>NZ_JBXKJL010000172.1:0-17260 GCF_056994735.1 Geomonas sp. | reverse complement strand
GAGCTCTCCAGACCGTCTGCGAAGGGAGGGCTGTTTCTGGGGTTACGGACGAGGCGTTGTTCAGGCTGGCGCTCCTCTCGCTGAAGCCAAACCGTGCCGTCCCGGTCTCCAGGCGGGGACGTCGGCTTTTGATGCGTCTTAAGAAGGAGTATCCGGACAGTCCCTGGACGGCACAGGCCGCGCCACTCTTTGAGCTCATAAAGGTTACCGACGAGCTCGCCCGCCAGAATCAGGACCTGAAAGCAGCCAAGGATTCGCTGACAAGGGAGAACAACGAACTTACCGACAACTTCAGGCAGATGAAGTACCTCGACCAGGAACTCGAAAAAAACCGCTGAAAGTTTTTCTTCCGACCCTCCATACCCGAACCACCCCCCCCCCGACTCATCCTGAACCGCTTTAATATTAAAAGTATAGAATTTAAAAACAACTCATGATATTTATCTGCAAATGTGCCGGTGGTGTCGTCTGCTCTAATGGGCTCATCACCTGTCGATGGCGCTCGCAACGTCGCCCGCCCACCGTCTTTCGAAGGAAAGCCGCATCTGGGGAGTCGGCCCTGTCGGCGCGTGAGCTGTTTCGGCGCATTGGGAGACGCTCTTTGATCCTTGCAACTATCAGTAACGGGAAGTGGTGCACCTGAAAATCCCCTACAAAAGGAGCCCGAATGAACAGAGAACCGGTTGTACCTTACTTGGTGTCGCTTGTGGTTTGCTGTCTCTTTGCCTTGCAATCTGGTACCGCCAACGGCTCCACCTGCGCCACCGGCGCCCCCGTCTGTCCGCCGGGCACTGCCTTTAACGCCGCTGCTGACCGCTGCGAGGCGAGCTTCTCTCCATGCTTGCCAGGGTACTTTTACAGCGCTGGTTCTAACAAGTGTGAAGTGTCTGCCCCTGTCGCTACGAGTTCGGCGAGCTGTCCTGCCGGCAGCAGTTTCAACCCCTCTTTCGGCAAATGCGAAACAGGCAATCTCTCTCCCTGCCCGAGCGGGTACACCTACAACGCCTCCGGCAACAAGTGCGAGATTCCAGCCACCTTTACCGCCGCTGCCAGCTGTGCGGAAGGCTATACCTTCAACTCCCTCACCAACAAATGCGTAGGAGCCCCCAGCTCCGCCTGCACCCAGGGCGGCAGTTGGGGCTATTACGAACAGGCTTGCACTTCAGGCAGTCCGCTTCCGGGGTTCAACTGGGATGACGAGACCGGCCAGTACGTGGGACCGTGGGCCTGCCCGCCGGCCTATGCCGTCAATACCGGCAACGGCAGCTGTTCCGGCGCCATGGTGACGGCAAGCTGCCCCGCGGGGAGCACCATCAACGCGGCCACCAGCAAGTGTGAAACGGCGGCAGCTGCGGTCTGCGCGGCCGGGCAGACCTACAACACCTTCACCACCAAGTGCGACTTCACTCCGCTGGTAAGCGCCGCCGCTCCCAGCTGCCCGCTGGGGTATATCCTCGAGGCCGGTACCAATAAATGCGCCGGCGGCATGAACTCCGCCTGCACGCTGGGGGGGAGCTATGGCTATTACGAGCATGCCTGCACCTCGGGAACCCCACTCGATCAGTTCATCTGGGACGACGAAACCGCCCAGTATGTGGGGCCCTGGTCCTGCCCCACGGGATTTGCCCTCAATACCACTCTGGGCAGCTGTTCCGGCACGGCATGCCAGTACGGTCAGGTGTATAACCCGACCACTTCCGCATGTGAAGCACCTGCTCCTGTCGCGGCGACCACCTTGACCTGCCCAGCCGGCAGCAGTTTCAGCCCCTCTTTCGGCAAATGCGAAACCGGCAATCTCTCTCCCTGCCCGAGTGGATACACCTACAACGCCTACGGCAACAAGTGCGAGATTGCGGCCACCTTTACCGCCGCTGCCAGCTGTCCGGAAGGCTATACCTTCAACTCCCTCACCAACAAATGCGTAGGAGCCGCCAGCTCCGCCTGCACCCATGGAGGCAGCTGGGGCTATTACGAACAGGCTTGCACTTCAGGCAGTCCGCTTCCTGGGTTCAGCTGGGATGACGAGACCGGCCAGTACGTGGGCCCGTGGGCCTGCCCGCCGGCCTATGCCGTCAATACCGGCAACGGCAGCTGTTCGGGCGCCATGGTGACGGCAAGCTGCCCTGCGGGGAGCACCATCAACGCTGCCACCAGTAAGTGTGAAACCGCGGCAGCTGCGGCCTGCGCGGCCGGGCAGACCTACAACCCCTTCACCACCAAGTGCGATTTCGCCGCCCCGGTCAGCGCTGTCGCGCCCACCTGCCCGCGGGGGTACATCCTCGATGTCGACACCAATGTCTGTGCCGGCGCCATGAACTCGGCCTGCACGCTGGGGGGAAGCTACGGATATTATGAGCAGGCATGCACCTCGGGAACGCCTCTCAGCCAGTTCACTTGGGACGTCGAAACCGGCCAGTACGTGGGGCCCTGGTCCTGCCCGACGGCATTTGCCCTCAATACCAGTCTGGGCAGCTGTTCGGGCACGGCATGCCAGCCAGGCCAAGCGTATAATGCAGCCACTTCAAAGTGTGAACCTTCTGGTTGCCCGGCAGGAACCGTTAAAAGCAACAGCCTCTGTATCGCTGCTGCCGTCTGCCTGCCGTAGAGCAGCAAGCCGACCAACCATATTCCTCCAAGAAAGCCCCCGGCAGTGCCGGGGGCTTTCTTTTAAGCCAAGGTGCCGTATGGGGCGCATCTGTTGTCGTCGTGGGTGTTTTAAAAGGTAGAGCTTTCTGGCATTCTTTAACGCTGGGAGGTTCACATGGAAATGCCACGGCTCACCGAAACGCGGGTCGCTACTTGTGGACGATGGCTGCAGCGGAATTGGGTGCTGTCAACTTTCGTTTGCTTCATGTTGATTTTGACCGGATGCGCCGGTTGTCAGAAGTGGAAATATCTGCCGGAGACAAGAGCTGAGGAACGATCGGTTTACGTGGTAGGCCACGGATGGCACACGGGGATCGTGTTGTCGAGAGAGGATTTGGGACAGGAACTTGGTTTCCTGAAAGAGTATCTTCACCAGGGCCAGTACTATGAGTTCGGCTGGGGTGAGGCAGAGTTTTACCAGGCTGGAAAAGTTACGGCGCCAGTTTTGTTAAAGGCTGTATTGTGGAGAAATCCGTCCGTGATGCACGTCGTTTCTATTCCTGAAACCCCGCAAAAGTACTTCAGCGGAAGTGATGTTGTTGAGCTCAATTTGTCGGAAAGAGGATTGGAGCATTTGAAAGATGCGCTACGTGCGAGCTTCAAGTTTGACCAGAGTAATCGTCCATTGCCTTTGAAAAAAGGACTTTATGGTGAAAGCAGGTTTTTCAAGGCTCGAAGCTATTACGTCATTACCAATACCTGCAACAAGTGGACAGCGAACATGCTGGATAGCGGTGGCGTGCCGATGGACACCGTTTTCACCTTGCGCGCAGCAAGCGTAATCAGGCAAGCGAAAGACGCCCAGGAGCGCTATCTGATGTTACGGCCATTTGGGAGACCTGTGCAGGAGGGAGTGGGCAGCCCCTGACATCGGAAAAAATCTTCCTGTCCCAGGGGCCGATCCCTTTCAGGTGCGATGCAGCGGCTAGCACGGAGGAAGCTGGTAACCCGCTCCGGCAAACTGGATGGCTGCCGCATCATGGCAGCGCGGCGGCGAAACGGCATGAATGCCGCCGCAGGCAGGACAACTCCCTACCAAGGTGGCGAGGGTAAAGGGGGCGCCACACCCCTGGCAGGTGGTCGCCAGGCCGCCACCTGGAAGCGGCCGGTCCCTGAGTTCGCCGCCGTGGGCCCTGGAAACAAAATCCACCAACTCCCTTCCTTCCGCATAAGGGCCCGCACCGGCGGTGTGGCCGCATCCGCAACTTCCCATCTGTAACTCCTTTTGCTGTCGATATCACAGGTGCGAACCGCACCATGTCGTGGCTTTTTACACCGGCGACTGCAAATATAACATGACCTAAGTCATGAAAGGCCCACAACCTGCCACCTCACCACTTTGTGTCATTCCTTTGGAAGAGACTCTATAGCCGCTATTTGTAAAAACGATGGATGTCATCGGTTGCATGAAATCAATGAATTTGACAGCAGGTTGGAAATTCCCTTAGAATTCCGCGGCGGGTTAGATCGAGACAACCCGCCTTTCGACTGGATTATGAAGAATATCCAGGATGCCTGGGTACTCTGGATGTAAATCTACAAGGTCAGGAGGTACTTATCAAACTTGCAGGAATCGACATCGGATCGAGAAGTGTCGAGTTCGTTCTCATGGACGGTGAGACCTATGAGGTCATCGATCGTTTCCAAGCTGAGACCTCGATTGATCTTGCTTCGCAATTGAGTCTGATAAAAACGAAGCATACGTGGGATACACTGGTATCAACCGGGTATGGCCGATATCTATCGCAAAAAGTCCTAGGTGGCGAAGCGGTGACCGAAATCAAGGCCTACACGACTTCTGCACATCACTTTCACCAGGATATAGCCACGGTCATTGATCTAGGCGGACAAGACACAAAGGCACTCCTGATCGATCGCAAGAACGGCCAGCTTCTTAAATTCGAGATGAATGATAAGTGCTCTGCCGGCACGGGGAAATTTTTCGAAATGATGGCGGCAACCTTGGGCCTTAGTCTGGGGGACCTCGTTGCGGCGGCAATGAAGGGCAACAAATCGCTCGAAATCAATAGCACCTGCACGGTATTTGCCGAATCGGAAGTGATTTCACTGCTGACCACGGGGATGTCGGTTGAAGACATCGCCAGGGCGATACACGAGTCCCTTCTCAAGAAGCTGGTCTCGCTCCTGTCCAAAATGACTACGGCTGACTCGCTGTCAGTTCTCTTTGTCGGCGGCGGTGCCAGAAACAGCGCCCTTGTGAGCTTCCTGTCCGATGCACTTGATAAAAAGATTGTAGTCCCTGAGTATCCCGATTTCTTCGGTGCCTATGGCGCCGCCCTCTTATCAAAACAATTCCTTACATAAACAGGAGATGACATGAGTCAACTGACGCCGCTATTCACTGATGAATTTGCTGATTTCCCCTTGAAACGTGCGCTCGGGCAGGTGGTAAAAAGGCGCGAGACCGGCTCCAAGGTTGTGGGGGCCTACTGCTCCTATGCGCCGGTGGAACTGGTCTGGGCCGCGGGTGGCGTCCCGGCTGTCCTTTGCGCCTTTTCCAACGCTCCGATAGCCAAAGCAGAAGAGACGCTTCCCACCAACCTCTGCCCCCTGATCAAATCGAGCTTTGGATTCATCGAATTGAAAACCTGCCCCTTCTTTGAACTGACTGATGCCGTTGTCGGGGAAACCACCTGCGACGGTAAAAAGAAGATGTTTGAACTTATTGGAAAGCATCGCCCTCTCTACGTCATGGACCTTCCTCAGTGCCCGACCAACGAAGGGGCTGTCGAATATTGGAAACACTCCATAACCGGCTTCAAAAGGTTCCTGGAATCCGAATTTGAAACGAAGATCACGGATGACGCCCTCGAGGAGAGCATCCAGGCGAGCAACGTGAAAAACAGTCTCGTCGAAGAGATTTTTGCATTCGGAGCACACAAGCCTTCGGTCATTACCTGGCAGGAGATGTATGACGTCTCGACCTACGCAATGGTTTCAACCGGCAGCGAGGCAATCGCTAAACTTCAGGAAATCATCAAGACACTCGCTGAACGCCGTGACAAAGGTGCCTTCACCTCCAAAGAGAATGCCAAGCGTGTTTTGATCACGGGATGCCCCATCGGTGGAGACGTTTTGAAGGTCCTTAAGCTTGTTGATGAAGAGGGTGCGGCGATTGTCGGTCTTGATAACTGCGCAGGGCTTAAACCCTTTGTGGGAAAGATTGAAGAAGGAAGTGGCGACCCGCTGATGGCCATTGCCAAACGGTACTTGGAAATTCCCTGTGCTTGCATGACTCCCAACACCGGACGTACGGATACCCTTCAAAAACAGGTTGCACTGCTAAAGCCTGATCTTGTAATCGATCTCGTGCTGCAATCGTGTCATACGTATAACGTTGAAGCAGTGAAGGTTGAATCTTACGTCAGAGACACCCTTGGAGTGAATTATCTTAAAGTCGTCACAGACTTTTCTGCCCAGGATCTTGGACAGCTTAAGACAAGAATCGGTGCAGCCTTGGAGATGTGTTAGGTGATGTAAGCAGAACGAGGGATCAATAAAGCTTTTTAGGGCGGGGTTCGAGAGAAAAGGGCATCCAGTGATGGATGCCCTTTTTGATACCTTTTATTGATGCGGCTAGTGCCCCAGGCAGGCTTCCATCTGCACCTGGTACGGGCGGGTGGTATAGGCGCGGTAGAGGGTTGTGTCGTGGTACTCCAGCAGCACTTTCAGACGGTCCTGCATCACTGAACCTGTCACGGCAACAAGTGCTTCTTCCTCGCTGAACCAGCAGGCTTCCACGCTGTCATCGCTAAAGCCGAGTTCCCCCCCCGCGTAAGTCCCGAGGAAGGTGAAGATCACGGCGGACGGCGGGGTCAACATCGACCATACCGCGGCCAGCGGACCCGGCTTGATCTCCACCCCAGCCTCCTCCCGCACCTCGCGACGCAGGGCGTCCAGCAGATTCTCTCCCTCCTCGACTCGGCCCTGAGGGATCTCCCAGCCTCGTTTGTAATGCTTGATCAGGAGCACCTGGTTGGCGTCGTTGCGCACCAGGCAACCTACTACGGTGGTGTGGCGGGGATTGCTAACACTGCACATGCTTTTCCTTCCTTCGTTGCATAGAGTACCCGCGGCATTATACCGAAAAAAGCGCGTCAATGGCATCAAAATCGAGCGTCTTCTCCGCCAGCGAAAATATGAGGTCCAGCTTTTCCCGGTCCTCGGAAATGATCTTGGAGACATCCTTGTTGATCTTCTGGTAAAGGTTGGCCGAGATGCTGCTTTCGGCGCGCATGTAGGGAATCCTGCTCTTGTCCAGGATCTGCTGCGTAATATCGTTGATCGGCATGCTCCCCGAGATCACCAGTCCCACTATGAGGGGGCGGTATTGCGGCATCTGGTAGAGATGGGCCAGGGTCACCAACAGTTCGTTCCTGCTGCTGGTGACGATGATCAAGGACGGCTCCTTGAGGAGCTCCATGAACCGCTGGGTCGAGGCCGCTCCTACCAGCACCTTGTAGATGATGCGTTGCAGCTCGCGCCGGTTGCCGTGCACCGGGATATTGAGCACCGTGGAGATGCGGCGCAGGGTCGGGTTGGCCAGGACCGGCTGGTAGTCGAAGCCCGCGATCACCTCGAAGGAGTACTTGCCAAGCGCCCGCTGCAGATAGTCCAGGGTCCGCTCCCTCTTTTCCGGGATCAGCTTGTTCACCAGGATGGCCCGAAGATTGACCCCCTCCTTTTCGAAAAACGCCTGGATCATGGCCAGCCGGTCGACTACATCCCCCAGGCCTCCCCCGGTCACCAGCAGCACCGGGGCATCCAGCATGTGCGCTATCTGGGCGTTGGAAATGTCCATGACGGAACCGACTCCGGGATGCCCCGAACCCTCGATTACGATGAAGTCGCATTCCTTTTCCACCTCTGAGTAGGCGTGCAGTATGCGCTGCTGCAACTCCTCCGGCGGGATGATGCCATCAATCACCTCCCTGGTGGTGTTGGGGCTCAGGACGACGGGTGACATCAGCTCGATTTCGCTGCTGAGGTCGAAGACCTGGGCCATCAGGGCCACGTCCTTGTCCACCACCTTGCCATGAAAGTTGACGGTCTGGCCGCCGAAAGGTTTTATGTAGCCCACCCTCTGGTATTTCCTCAGGGCGAGATGCAGCAGGCTGATGCTGGTAGTAGTCTTTCCGCTGTTTTTCTCGATGGCCGCGATGAAGACTTTCTTTGCCATGTCCTCTCCTCATCGTAAATTCAATGAATTACTGTAGGAGTATATCCTCTGAAAAAATGCGGGGCGGCCACCGGGTTGATGATCCACCCGACAGCCGGGCTCCAGGCAACCGCGGTTGGCCGGTCGGCACAACCCATACTTTATCATGCATCTTCCGCAGGTATTGAAGTTTACCATCGATTGCCGATCCGGTAGTTACCCTCCGAGGCCGTCTTTCCGGGTTGTCATCAAGATGAAAATGAGGTACTAATGAGAGCCCCCTGCCTCATTAACCGCCTTGGTATCAGTTCTCCGCTTTTCTGGTCTCCGCTTCCGGCTCTGTTTCCCCGGTGGCAGATGGAAAGGACGGTTGCGGCTGCTTGTGCCATGCTGCGGTCACATGGGTAGCGGGAGCATTTATTTTTCAGGAGGAGACGTTTGATGAAGAAGAACATGATGATTGCTGTGATGGGCGTGATGCTTTCCGCAACCGCCGCCCAGGCTGAGCACAAGCTGCTCGTCACCGATGTCCTTGAGCCGAAGCAGGTCGAAGCACAGGCTCTCTTCGAGTATGCACACGCTTCTGCAAACACTACCAGCCCCGAAGGGGCCGCGAAAGTGACGGGGAACACCACCGAATCGCGCTACTCCCTCGGCGTCGGCCTCGGGCATGGCTTCGAGATGACCGCTTCCATTCCCTATGTTTTCCGGGAGAAGGTCAGGGAAGAGCTTGCCGGCGGTGAATCCAGGAGTGAAACAAAAGACGGCGTGGGCGACTTCGCCATCGAAGGGAAGTACCGTCTCCTCGGCGGGGAAGAGAAGCCTGTCACCGTCGTTGCCGGCCTTGGCCTCAAGTTCGATACCGCCGGCAACAATAATGCTGGTACCGGCACCACCGACGTCAGCCCCTTTATCGCGGCCAGCACCAACCTTGCCCACCACCACATTCCCTACGCCATCTACCGGGCCACCATCAGGAACCACGATGAGCAGGATACCCACACCCTTTCGGTCGGCCTCGAGAAGGAGTTCAACCACACCTTCACCCTGGACGCCAAGATCGACGCCAACTTCAACACTGCCAGCAGCCGGTTCACCGCCAACGAAGACTTCCTCTTCGAGCTGAGCAGCTACATCCAGGTGGCGCACAACTTCTATCTCCTCCCGAGCGTCGGCTACGTGGTCGCAACCGATGTCACCGACAAGAAAGCCGAAACCCATCTCAAGGATGCTGACGGCGTCCGCGGCGGAATTTCCCTCTACTACCTCTTCTAAGCCGCTCATCGCCATCTTCACCGCAGTAAAAGCTGTAAAAGCCGCCCGAATCAGGAACTTCCTGACGGGCGGCTTTTTTCGTTCCGGACCCAGGCGCCATAGTATCGGGAGCCCCTTTAAAAAGACCTTATTAGCACCAATCTTCCGCCAGCTTCCAAAACTGTCATTCCCGAAGCGATTCCGATCGGGAATCCAGCTCCTAAACGGCGTGAAATCTGGATCCCCGATAAGGGCATTCGGGGATGACAATCTCATAGCGGAAGATTAGCGCTAGTCAGTTGAAAAGATGAACCTGGTGCGGCAGCGGTAAGCCGAGGGCGGCTACTGGCCATCTTGAATCGCAGGAAGGGAAAAGGAGATCCGGGGGGGGTGAGGTCAGGGCTTGCAGATGAAGCGGCGGCAGATGGAGGGGCGGTGGTCGTAGATCCCGCACCTGCTCTCGTGGAGGAACTCGCAGCCGTGCTCGATGATGAGTTTGTGGGGGCCGAAGAGGGAGAGCTGAAGGCGTGAGGCCCCGAGCGACTGGAGTTCCCGGAACTCGTCCCCCTTGAGTTCCACAGTCGGAAACGAGCGGCAGCAGAGGGCATTGCACTGCCGGCAAGACGAGGGATTGTCCAAGGCGTAATCGAGCAACATGCCTCGGCGCTTCTCTTTTTGACGCCTGGAAAATAACATTAACACCCCTCGGCGCCAGGGGCAGGATGATCGTGCAGGTGGCGCCTATTGGGCAGGTAACGCCCAGCGATCGGGATACACTGTAATGCTTAACCAGTTCGGGCACGGCTGTCAAACCACTGTGTTACAGCAACATCCGTACCGACTTTAAGCAACGGTAGATCAGCCGGTTACAGGGCTGCGCCGGTCGATGCTGTAAAAGGCGCCGACAGAATTGAAGCGAATCTTTACACCTCGGTGATTATGTCAATGGCCGGCGGTGCTGAAACATCAGCAGCATGCCCGCGGAATGGTGAGGTTGTCATAGCCGGAGGACGACTGACAAAGGAGAGGTTGAAAGAATGATTAAATATCTTTATTGAAAAAAAGTTTAAATTTCGTATTATGGGACCTTGCTGAATGGAGAAGATGCAGCCCTGTTTCTGTCCGGGAGCGTAGACGGGGAAGGGCGGCAAACCCGGGAGGTTGGTATGAGTGGGATACGACGCAAGGGCATGGGGCGCAGGGACTTCATCAAGGTCGGCATGGTTGGCACCACTTCGGCCTTGCTCGGGGGCACCGCCCTGGCCGAGGTAGTGGAGCAACTGGCCGCTACCCCGCAGGCTTCGTTTCCTGCCCCTGTCTACCGCACCCTGGGCAGGACCGGACTCAAGATTACCGTCGTCAGTTTTGGCGCCATGCTGACTCCCGAACCGGAGGTTATCAGCGTGGCCATCGATCGGGGTGTGAACTATATCGACACCGCTCGGAAGTACATGGGGGGCAGGAACGAGCAGATCGTGGCCAAGGCCATCAAGGGACGTCGGGACAAGGTCTTCCTGGCTACCAAGACCCTGCCGGACTCGAGATCAAAGATAGGCATAACGCAGGACGTGGAGGCGAGCCTCAGGGCGCTGAAGACCGACTACATCGATGTGATCCAGCTTCATAACCTCAGGGACGGGAGGCGGCTCTTCATCCCCGAGACCAGGGAGGCCCTTCTTGAGCTACGGAAGCAGGGGAAAGTGCGGTTCTTCGGGGTAACGACCCATAGCCACCAGGCCGACGTCCTGAACGCCCTGGTGGACGACAAGGAGCGTTTCTTCGATACCTGCCTTGTTTCCTACAACTTCAAGACCGAGCCGCAGGTCGGCGAGGCCATCGAGAGGGCCGCCAAGGCTGGAGTCGGCATCATCGCCATGAAGACCCAGGCTGGAGGCTACCAGACCGCCGCCCTTGGCAAGGTCAGCCCGCACCAGGCGGCGCTCAAGTGGGTGCTGCAGAATCCACACGTGACGGCCGCCATTCCGGGAATGAAGGATCTCTCGCAGCTGAGGGAAAATGTCGCTGTCATGGGGATGCCCTTCAAGTTCGCCGAGCGGCGGATCCTGGAAAGGTACGCGGAGGCCGTGGAGCCGTATTTCTGCACGATGTGCGGCTCCTGCCAGAAGGGGTGCCCGCGCGGCGTGGAGATCAGCACCATCAACCGCGCCCTGATGTACGCCGAAGGGGGGTACGGCGATCCGGCCCTGGCCCGCGCCACGTATCGTGAGATCCCGAAGGAGGCGAGAGCGATCGTATGTGAAGATTGCACAACCTGCACGGCGCGCTGCGTCAACGGCCTCGACATCACCGCAAAGATGGCCCGGGCCCGGCAGCTCCTGGGATAGGTGCCTATGCCACGAATTCTGATCACCTTGATTTTCGTTCTTATAACCGCCCTGCCTTCAGCTGCCGCGGAAGATCCCTTCCGGCTCCTGCCCCGCCGGGCCTGCGGGGCGGGGTGGGTGCTCCAGGGGAAGGTCGCGGTTTTCGGCCCGGAGACCCTCTCGGACCGGATCGACGGCGAGGCTGAGATCTTCTTCCCCTACGGCTTCGAGATCCTCTCGTATGGAAGGTATGCCAAAAGGGAAAATGGATTCGATGTCGATGTCTACCGGATGGGGTCGACCCTTGATGCCTTCGGCATGTACGCGAGCTATCGCCCCGAAGGGGCCGATCGAGTTAAGGCCGGGACCGAGGGGGCGGTGACCTCCTCGCAGCTCTTCTTCTACCAGGACCGGTATTTCGTCCGCCTGCAGTCGACCGGCCAGACCGATGTCGGCGCGGGTGTGCTCGCTGCCTGTGCCCGGACCGTTTCGGAACTCCTTCCTGCCGGGCAGGGGGCGCCAAAGGAAGTCGAACTGCTGGCCGTGCCTGAAGTGGAGAAGGGGAGTGTGCAGTACAAGGCCACCAGCCTCCTCGGTTACGATTTTTTCCCTCGAGGTCTGATGGCTGATGCGATAGTCGGCGGAGAGCCGGCGAGGGTCTTCGTGCTCCTTGCCGGGTCGCCCACAGAGGCAGCTCAGGCGCTGGAAAAGTACCGGAAATACCTGCAGGAGGGGGGCGGAGAGGTGCGGTCCAACGGCGGCGGAGGTCCGGCACTCAGCGGGATCGACCCTTTATACGGCAACGTGGTGGCGGAGCAGGCCGGTTCTTACCTCTTCGGCATGGTCAAAGTAAAGGACACCAAGGCTGCTCTGAAAGTGATGAAATCGCTTCGGCTGAGGATGAGAAGGTAAGGTAGTAGGCCATAAAAAAAGCAATATAAAAATATGGTGATGCTCGGCCTTTTCTGGTACTTTCTATGAAGAAGGTGTCATTCGAGTGGGATCCCAACAAGGATCAGGAAAACCTGCAGAAACATGGTATCGCGTTCGCTAAGGCTCAATACGCTTTTGCGGATTCAGATCGTGTTATTGCTGAAGACTTATCGCACAGCAATGCCGAGAAAAGATACTATTGCTTTGGACAGGTCGAGGGTGGCATCTTGACCGTCCGCTTCACCTACAGAAACGAGGCAATACGTATTATCGGCGCAGGATATTGGCGGAAAGGCAAGGCGATTTATGAGCGAGAAAATAAAGTACACCGATGAGGATATCGGGGATGTAAGAGTCATTCCGGATTTTTTGCCCCCTCCGGCGGATCTGGCGTTTCGTGAAGAAGCTGTCAAAGTCACCATGACATTGAGCAAGAAAAGCGTCGAGTTCTTTAAGGCAGAGGCGTCTAAGCACCAGACACAGTATCAGCGGATGATTCGACAGTTACTGGATCTTTACGTTGATGCCCACGGGCAGCAGCAGACGGAGCGCAAAGGGATGACGAAGAGTTCTGACAAGCTTGCGAAGCCCGGAGATACGGAAAAGGATGTGAGACCGATCCCCAGAAGAAGATCACAAAAGACGCGCTAACGGAAAAGAGTGAAGACAGAAGGGACAACATCTCCCTTAAGTCTTCACCCTTTCTTTTCCTGCCGGAGGAGTTGCGACTCCTCCATTCTCTGCTACTTTATCGTTCCTATCACTTCGCCCCAAATACAAAATAAGACAGCGACAGCAGCGCCAGCACCCACACGCCGCTCTTCACCTCTTTGATGCGGCCGGTGGTCGCCTTCATGACCGGGTAGGCGATGAAGCCCGCGGTCATGCCGACCCCGATGTTGTAGGTGAAGATCATCAGCACCACGGTGAGAAAGGCCGGCATCAGCTCGGTCAAGTCATCGAAGTTGATCTTGGTGAGCGGGCTGATCATGAACGAGCCGATCACGATCAGGGCGATGCCGTAGGCGTGCGGCGGCACGATGGTGAAGATCGGCGCCAGGAACAGTGCCAGCAGGAAGAAGATGGCCGTGATGAGCGAGGCGAAGCCGGTGCGGCCTCCCTCCTCGATGCCGGCGGCGGACTCGATGTACGCCCCGGTCGTGGTGGTGCCAAGGAGAGGCGCCGCCACCGTGGCCAGCGCGTCGGCCAGCATCGGCTTCTCGATCTCCGGCAGGTTCCCGTGCTCGTCCAGCAGGTCCGCCCGCATCGATAGCCCCAGCAGGGTCCCGACGGTGTCGAGGAAGGCCATGATGAAGATGGTCAGGATGATCGGGAAGAAGGCCGGCTGCAGCGCCCCGTGGAAGTCCAGCTTGAAGAGGATCGGGGAGATGTCGGGCGGCATGCTGATGAACTCTTTCGGGAGCGGGGTGACCTTCAGCGCGATTGAGGCGATGGTGGTGACCACGATGCCGATCATCATCGAGCCCAGCACCTTGCGGGACATGAGGATCACGGTGAAGAGGAGGCCGAAGAGGGCCAGCAGCACCGAAGGCTGGGAAAGGTTGCCGAGCTTCACCGGCGCCCCCTGAACGCCCAGGGTGACGATGCCGGTTTCGTTCAGGCCGATGAAGGTCAGGAAAAGCCCGATCCCGGTGGCGAAGGCGCACTTGAGAGACAGGGGGATCGATTCGGCCAGCCAGCTGCGGACCTTGAAGAGCGTGAGGAGCGTGAAGAGCACCCCGGCGAAGAAGACCGCGGCCAGCGCCGTCTGCCAGGAGTAGCCCATCACCTTGACCACCACGAAGGCGATGAAGGCGTTCTCGCTCATGTAGGGGGCTATCGCGAACGGGCGGTTGGCGAAAAAGGCCATCAGCACCGTGCCGAAGACCGCAGCCACGATGGTCGCCGTGGTCGAGGGTCCGCGCGGGATGCCGGCATTTTCGAGGATCGCGGGGTTTACGATGATGATGTAGGCCATGGTGAGGAAGGTGGTCAGGCCTGCAACGATCTCACGACGGAAGCTGGTCCCGTGATCGTGGAATTTGAAATAGGCGGCGATGCGCGAGGTCATCTATGCTCCTTCATGGCGTAAAGTGCGGGGAGATTGCGCCAGTACCCGGCGATGTCCATGCCGCAGCCGAAAAGGAAGCGGTCTTCTACCTCCAGCCCGACGAAGTCGGCCTTCACCCCGGTCGGTTTCCGGTCGTGGATCTTGTCCACCAGGACCGCGGAATAGACATCGGCAGCTCCCTCCTCCTTGCAATAGCGGATCAGTTCCGCCAGCGTCACCCCTTCATCGAGGATGTCGTCCACCAGCAGCACCGTGCGTCCCTTCATCGACCGTTCCGGCCGGACCTTCCACAGCAGTTCCCCTCCGGAAGTCTCGGCGCCGTACCGGGTGGCATGGAGGTAATCAAGCTCCATGGCGAAAGGGAGCTTCTCCACCAGCTTCCCGGTGACGAAGAGGCCGCCGTTCATCACGCAGAAGGCAACAGGGTTCGTGCCCTGCAGGCGCTCCGTTATCTCTGCTGCCATCCGTACCAGCGCCGCCTCTACCTCTTCGGCGGATCGAAGGCAGTCGGCCTTGAGCCGGATGTCCTCCATGTCTTTAAGAATCATTACCGCTCCTCACATTGTTGAGATTAGTCCCCGAACTTATCAAATCTGCGTCACATTTTCAATAAGTGGGTAGTGTACGTTTCCTCATGTCTTTTTTCTTCATACCGCTGCCCAAAGGTGATACCCTCATGAGATGTCCCGCAAGTCGATTGAAAAAAGACGCACCATTCTTGCCGCAGAGAGCGGTGCCCAGCTAGGGAATCGCGGCGGCAGGCTCTCCTGCTGCCTGGTCTATCCCAACCGCTACCACGCAGGCATGAGCAACCTCGGGTTCCAGTCGGTGTACGCTATAATGAATTCGCACCCCGGGGTCGTCTGCGACCGCGCCTTCTTTCCCGATCGCGACGAGCTCGAAGAACTGGAACGCACCAGCGGGACCCTCCTTTCCCTCGAATCGCAGCGTCCCCTTTCCTCCTTCGACATGGTGGCCTTCTCGGTCTCCTTCGAAAGCGACTACCTCAACCTCCCGGCCATCTTCAGGCTTTCCGGCATTCCTCCCCTGGCTGCCGATCGCTCGCCGTTGCAGCCCCTGGTGCTGGCCGGAGGCGCCGCGCTCTTCCTGAACCCGGAGCCGATCGCCCCGTTGCTGGACCTGGTGTGCGTCGGGGAGGCCGAGCCGGTACTGCCGGGGCTCCTCGACCTGCTGAGTCAGGGGGCGGATTCAAGGGATGAGTTGCTGCGCCAGGCTGCCGGGCTTCCGGGAGTCTATGTTCCCTCGCTTTATCATCCGGTCTACGACGGTGCCTCAATGGTCTCGATGGAGGCCGATCAAGGCGCCCCGGCGCGGGTGCGACGGGTATGGGATCCGGCGGTCGACAGCCGCCCGAGTGTCACGGAGATCCATACCGAGGCGACCGAGTTCTCCGGGATGCACCTGGTCGAACTCTCCCGGGGGTGCCCGCGCGGCTGCCGCTTCTGTGCCGCCGGATTCATCTACCTCCCCTATCGCAGCCGCTCAAGGGATGTCATCCGCGAAGAGGTCATGAAGGGTGTGGCTGAAGGCAGAAAGATCGGCCTGGTCGCCGCGGCCGTCTCAGACTACGCCGGCATCGGTGACCTGTGCCGGGAGATCGTCGCCGCCGGCGGGAAATTCTCCGTCTCCTCGTTCAGGATCGATCACTACGACTCCGACATGATCGAGGCCCTCAAGTCAAGCGGTCAGAAGACCGTTTCCCTGGCGCCGGAAGGGGGATCACAGAGGCTGCGCGACCTGGTTCGGAAGGGTATCGACGAGGAGCAGATCCTGGCTGCCTGCGACATGCTTATCGGCCACGACATCCTGAACCTGAAGCTTTACTTCATCATCGGGCTGCCGACGGAAACGATGGAGGATCTGGAGGAGCTGGTGGCGCTGGTGACGACCATACGGGAGAGGGTGATCACCGCCGCGAAGGCCAACAGGAGGCTGGGCGAGATCCAGCTCTCCGTGAACCCGTTCATCCCCAAGCCGTTTACCCCGTTCCAGTGGTGCCGGATGGAGGATATAAAGTCGCTGGATAAGAAGTGGAAGTACCTGCAAAAGGCCCTGGGGAAGTTGTCGAACCTGAAGCTGCAGATGGAGAGCCCGCGCGAGGCCTACCAGCAGGCGCTCTTTTCCCGGGGAGACCGCAGGCTTGCTCCGCTGCTCGTCGCGGCAGACAGGCTGGGGAATTGGAGGACGGCACTGCGCGAAGCGGATTTCGACAGCGACAGCTTCGTCTACAGGGAGATCGCGCTCGACGAGTTGCTGCCGTGGAGCTTTATCGACGGCGGCGACACCGGCCGCTTGGAGCGGGAGTTCCACCGGGCCTTCGAGGGCCAGTGAAAAGGGACTCCGCTGTATGGGAACGCCAGCAGCCAGGCAAGAAATCGAAGGGTAGTCCAAGCCGCCCGAACATTCCCACCCCCTGTCAAGGGAGGGGTAGGGGATTGTCATCCCCGAATGCCCTTATCGGGGATCCATATTTCACGTCGTTTGGGAGCTGGGTTCCCGATCAGAATCGCTTCGGGAATGACAGTTTTGGAAGCTGGCGGAAGATTGGCAATCAGGTAACTTGATGGCAGTGGGAGACAAAGAAAAAAGGGGGACCGGCTGCCATAGCCGATCCCCCTTTGTTATTCCCTTGGCTCCCGATCCGACAGCTCGGGTCGTGATAGTGGAGCGACTTACGACGCTCAACGGCAATGAGCCGTTCACCCTGAGCTTCTAGAAGGGTGTGATCCGAAATCACCCCGGTCAGTTGAAGAAGAACCTGGCCCCTAAGGTGAAGGCCGCATGAGACGGGTCGAATTCTCCGACCTTGGCGCCGGTGAAATCCCTGATGTC
>NZ_JBXKJL010000171.1:0-2829 GCF_056994735.1 Geomonas sp. | reverse complement strand
AGGCCCGCAAGCACGGCCTCTTCCTGCGCCCGCTGGGGAACATCATCGTGGTTTTCCCGCCGCTGGCCATCTCCATGGAGGAGCTCGCCATCCTGATGGACGGCATCGAGGCCTCCATCGGCACCGTCACCGGCTAGCCCCGCCCCCCTCAGATCCCAATTAGCACTGGATTCCTCAGCCTTCTTCCATTAGAATACCTAGTTTACCGGTAGCGCCGCCAGCCTCGGCTGGCGGCGACTTCCTCGTTGCGACGCTCTTGCGCATTGGCAGGGTCATCGCCGGGGCACCGCCCCTCGCCCCTACCCTCTCCCGCTTGCGCGCCGAAGCGCTCCAGCGTGCAGGCCCGGAGGGCGTGGGAGAAATCCCCTCCTGCCCCCCTTTGTCAAAAGAGGAGCCGGTAGTGGATGCAGACCAGGGTCGAGGGTTTGAAGTCCCCCTTTGAAAAAGGGGGATTCGAAAAGCCAGAAAAGGAGCACCACCTTATGGAACTTATTGACAGCCACTCCCATGTCTACGGGAAAGAATTCGCCCAGGATCTCGCTGAAGTGCTGGAACGGGCCAAGGATGCCGGCGTCGGGACCATCGTGGCGGTCGGCGCTGACCTCGAATCGAGCCGTCAGGCACTGGAGCTGGCGGAGGCTCACCAGCACATCTACTGCTCGGTCGGCATCCATCCTCACGATGCGGAACGGGTGACGGAGAAGTGCTACCAGACGGTGAGGGAAATGGCGCTGGGAAGCAGCAAGGTCGTTGCCATCGGCGAGGTCGGCCTCGACTTCTACCGCGACCGCTCGCCGCGGGACGCCCAGGAAGAGGTCTTCCGGCGCTTCATCCGCCTGGCACGAGAACTGTCGCTGCCGCTCATCATCCATGACCGCGACGCCCATGACAGGATCATGGCCATCCTCAGGGAGGAAAAGGCCTCCGAAGTCGGAGGGGTGCTGCACTGCTTCTCCGGCGACATGGAGATGGCCCGTGAGTGCATCGAGATGGGTTTCATGATTTCTATCCCCGGAACGGTGACCTATCCTTCCAATGAGGCACTGAGGGATGTGGTGCGCGGGGTGAAGATCGAGCACCTGCTGGTGGAGACCGATTGCCCTTACCTGACTCCGGTCCCGCACCGCGGCAAACGCAATGAGCCTGCCTTCGTGAGATTCGCCGCCGAGCGCGTCGCCGAGGTCAAGGGCCTTTCAGCCGAGGACGTCGGGCGGATTACCTCCCGCAACACCCGCAAGATCTTCGGGATCCCCCAGCCCAAGGAGCATGCGACCATAGGCTACATGATCAGGGACTCGTTGTACCTGAACGTCACCAATCGCTGCTCGAACCGCTGTACCTTCTGTCCGAAATTCGATGACTTCATCGTGAAAGGGCATGAGCTGCGCCTTTCCCACGAACCCGATGCAGCTGAAGTCATCGCAGCCATCGACTCCTACGCCGACTTCTCGGAGGTTGTTTTCTGCGGATACGGAGAGCCGCTCATCCGCCTGGACCTGGTGAAGGAGGTTGCAGCCAAACTCAAGCGCCGGGGTCTGAAGGTCAGGATCAACACCGACGGGCAGGCGAACCTGGTACACGGCAGGAACATACTCCCCGAACTGGCAGGCCTGGTCGATGTGGTTTCGGTGAGCCTCAACGCGGCTGACGCGGAAAGCTACCAGAGGCTCTGCAACACCCCTTTCGGCGCCGCCGGTTTCCAGGGCGTCTGCGACTTTCTCCGTGAGGCCAAGCATCACATCCCGCATGTGGTGGCAAGCGCGGTGACTGTCCCGGGGCTGGATGTGCAGAAGGTGAGAGAACTAGCCTCCTCTCTGGGGGTCGACTTCCGCGAGAGGGAATACGCGGAAGTAGGATAGCCAGGACCAAAAATAGAACTGATTGGCGCTAATCTTCCGCTATGAGATTGTCATCCCCGAATGCCTTTATCGGGGATCCAGATTTCACGTCCTTAGGAGCTTGATTCCCGATCAGAATCGCTTCGGGAATGACAGTTTTGGAAGCTGGCGGAAGATTGGCTAATCGGGAAAATAGATGTCACGAAGGGGCCGGAAACGGCCCCTTTTTTTGTCGCAGTCTCCCGGGGCTTCCCATGACATCGCACCTGACAATGGTATCATTAAGCTGGCGGCCATCCCCGCAAGACACTTTCTCCAGCTCGGCTCAAGGTGGTAATACCCACCCGGTGCCGCTGCGGGAGCTGGACAAGCCGCCACGAGATGTGATCCCCGCCGCCGTTTGGTCATCCATGCCGTTTCCCCAGGAGGGATTCCATGGGCAACAGGAAGATCCTGGCGTTTGCCGCTTTGGCAGTAGTTGCTGTTCTCTCCCTGATCGTACTTGCACTCCCTCCGCTTCTGAAGCACCTGGCGATCAAGAAGATCGACGAGACGACCGGCCGAAAGTGCCAGATCGCCAACGTCGCCCTGAACCCCTTCAAGCTGACCGCGGAGCTGTCGGGAGTGAGGCTCTCCGAGCGAGGAAGCAGCGCGGCTTTCTTCTCCCTCAGTTCCGCCAGGCTCGCGCTGAGTCCCCTTTCGCTGCCGAAACGATCCTTCATCATCAACCAACTCCACGTCGTTTCCCCATATCTGCACGTGGTCAGGGATGCGCCTAATCACTACAATTTCTCCGATCTCGTCACCCCAAAAAAAGGGGAGAAGAAGGAGGGGACTCCCCTTTTCTCCATCAACAACATCATTATCGAACGAGGCAGCGTCGACTTCCAGGACAAGGCACTGAGGGCGGAGAGGTACCACCAGGTGAGGGGTATGGAGATCTCCATCCCCTTCGTGACCAACATGCCCTACCTGGCAAACCGCTACGTAA
>NZ_JBXKJL010000170.1:0-2747 GCF_056994735.1 Geomonas sp. | reverse complement strand
AAACCGCGTCTTAAACAAGCGAGGTCCGAGAAGTGACATTGTATTGATAGTGTCTCAAACCCCTTAAAATCAAGGGCGAAACAAACCGAATTAATTAGGAAAGGTGCTCACTTGAAATCGACACCTCGCTCCGAATTCCTTCGAATCGTTCTCTCCTTGAGAACAAGGGCCCAAACCCATTGTCAGCCTTATGTCAATTGCCCGACCTCGCTTGTTTAGGGACTAAGAGGCTATCCGGTAACTTCTTGCTGTGTTTCCCGGTATTTGAACGGTACGGGTTTTATCGAGTTATCCGGCTTCAAGAGCCTGAGCATTCGATGAATCGAGCTGACTCGGACCATCGCCGCACTCGACTCCGTGAACCGCTCGTAGTCGCGGCTGTGCCGCCGGTATCGGCCCCGCCAGGAGAACGTCCGCTCCACCACGTACCGTTGCGGCTGCTTCACGAACCCCACGCTCCCCAACGGTCGACTGACGACCTCGATCACGTACCCCACCTTGTTCCGCGCCCGCCACTCGTCGAGGTGGTTGTTGCGGTACTTGCCATCGGCCCAAATGCTCCTCAGCCGGGTCTGGTGCTCGGCCGTCAGTCGGCCCAAGACCTCGGGGGCGATCGTCCCATCGTCGGCCGACGCCACCGTCACCAGGACGACCAACAGCAACCCCAGCTTGTCCACGATGATATGTCGCTTCCGACCCGTGATCTTCTTCCCCCCGTCGTACCCCCGGCTGTCGGCGATCTCGGTGGCCTTGACCGTCTGGCTGTCGATGCTCGCGACGCTCGGGTTGGGGTCGTGACCGCCCGCGGTGCGGACCTCCTGCCGGAGGGCGTCCCTGATCCTCTGCCAGGTGCCGTCATCCCTCCACTGGGCGAAGTGATCGTAGACGGTACTCTTGGGCAAAAGGTCGTGGGGGAGCATGTCCCACTGACAACCGGAGCGGTTCAGGTAGAAGATCGTGTTGACGACCTCCCGCATGTCGACCTTGCGGGGCCGCCCGACCCGGTTGACGGGGATCAGAGGCTCGATGATCGCCCACTGCTCGTCGGTCAGGTCGGACGGGTAAGGCTTACGCATCGGGAGATGCTCCGTCGTCGTTGTGTCTTTCGGGCCTCCTGTACGGGCAACATGTTACGAAGAAACCGGAATACCGGATAGCCTCTAAGTACCGCTCACAGCAATTAATACGACTTTGTCAGATGAACTCCGGTGCATCTGGGTTCGTAGAACGGGTATGAAGACGAACCGGATCCCTCATGCCCCCAGCACCCCGCTGCCCGAACTGGCCGAGTTCCTCGCCCACTTTCGCGTCCACTTCCCGCGGAGCGAGGGACCCCAGGCCCTGGAACGCTACCTCACCGGGCTGCTCACCGAGCACCCCAACAAGAACTGCGACACCCTCGCCCAGGTCGTCCCCGGCACCTCCGAGCAACGCCTCCAGGGCCTGCTCACCGCCATGGCCTGGGACGAGGACGACCTCAACCGCCAGCGTGTCCAGCGCCTGCTCCGCTTGCCCACCGAGGGCGACGGCGTGCTGATCTTCGACGACACCGGCTTCGCCAAGCAGGGCCGGTGCTCCGTCGGCGTCGCCCGCCAGTACTCGGGCACCCTCGGCAAGGTCGGTAACTGCCAGGTCGCGGTCAACTGCCACTACGCCGAACGCACCATCGCCTGGCCGGTCGCCACCCGGTTGTACTTGCCCCAGGACTGGGCCGCAGACACCGAACGTCGCCAGAAGGCCAGGGTGCCCGAGGAAGTCCCCTTCCAAACCAAGCCCGAGATCGCCCTGGCGCTGCTGGACCAGGCCCGCGCCTGGGGGGTCCGCCACGCCTGCGTCGTCGCCGACGCCGACTACGGCGACAACCCCAACTTCCTGGCCGGGCTGGAGCGGCGCCGGCGGCGGTACGTGGTGGCCGTCCGTGCCGACTTCGCCGTGGCGCCGGATCACACAGCTCCGGCGCGGCGGACCGATGCGCTGCTGGCCGGGTTGCCGCGCTCGACCTGGCGGACGGTGCGCTGGCGCGAGGGGAGCAAGGGCTGGCTGCGGGGCCGGTTCGCGGCGGTGCGCTGCTGGCGGGTGACGTCCGAGGGGCGGCGCCGGCAGGGCTGGCTGATCGGGGAGCGGCCCGGGCGTGGTCAGGACGGGAAGCCGAAGTATCACTGGAGTAACTTCGGGCCGGAGGAGCCGCTGGCGAGGATGGTCGAGTACGCGCACCGGCGGCACTGGGTGGAGCGGTACCACGAGGAGGCCAAGGGGCTGCTGGGGTGGGACCAGTACCAGGGCCGTCTGTGGCCGGGGTTCCATCGGCATGCCGTCAGTGTGATGCTGGCCTACACCTTCCTGGTCACTCAGGAGTGGCAACAGCGGCAGGAGCAGCGCCGGCGTGGTCGGACACGCCGGCCTTTTTCCCCCTCGGCCGGACCGCCGCCGCCTGTCGCTGCCGGAGGTGCACCGACAGGTGATCGACTGGCTGTGGCGTGAGGCGATTCGTGAGTTGGGGGCCGAGGAGTTCATCGCTCAGTTCCGGCCGATGCTTATGTGACAAAGCCGTACTAACGTGACGCTCACCGAAGGTCCGCTGACGAGTGCGGCACATCCGGGTAACGCGTCATCAGACTAATCCTCAACCAAGCGTAATCCCAGGTCATTTGAGGTCGGAAGGCTCGAAAACCCCCTGGTTTTCTCGAACAATCGAGGGGCTTCACCACACTCGCTTGTTCGCCGCCAGGAGGTTTTCGAGTGAACGC
>NZ_JBXKJL010000169.1:0-2857 GCF_056994735.1 Geomonas sp. | reverse complement strand
ATGCGCTTCACGAGGTCGCGGTCCATGCCGATCCCCGTGTCGCTCACCGTCAGGCAGGTGTACTCGCCGGGCCTGGCATCGAGCCGGTAATCGCAGAAGGCCTCGTCGACGACCACGTTCCCGGTCTCGATTACGAGGTTTCCTCCCTCGGGCATGGCGTCGCGGGCGTTGACCGCCAGGTTGATGAGGATCTGGTCGGCCTGGTAGGGGTCGATCTTCACGGTCCAGAGGCTGGTCGAGGGTAGGAATGTCAGCCTGATGTCCTCGCCCAGGAGGCGGCTTAAGGTCCTTTCCGTTTCGATGTAGTGGGCATTGAGATTGATGGCCCTGGGGGCGATGATCTCCTTTCGGGAGAAGGCCAGGAGCTGGCGCACCATCTCTTTCGACCGCTCGCCTGCCCGGGAGATTTCGAGTATGTACTGATGCAGCGCGCTCTCCTCGGGAACCTCCAGCTCGCACAGTTGAGCATAACCGAGGATGACGCTCAGCATGTTGTTGAAATCATGCGCAACTCCCCCCGCCAACTGCCCGATCGATTCCATCTTCTGGGAGTGCCTGAACTGTTCCTCGATTTTTCTGTGTTCGGTGACGTCTATGCCGAAGCAGAGAGTACCGACGGCCTTGCCGCCTTGCATTATCGGACTGTTGCGCCAGGAAACGATGCGGGAGGCCCCGCACTTGGCGGTGATAGGGGCGTCGAACTGGTTTCTGCTGCTCTCGGTGGCCGCAGCGGTGCACATGTTGAAGAAACATTCCTCAACCATGACCTTTTCGAACCAGCTCCGACCCTGCAGTTCCTCCGCTCCGTAGCCGGTGACCTCTTCGGCGGTCCGATTTAGCAGCGTGACCACACCCTGGTTATCGAGGCCGACAATGATGACGCTGGCAGCCTGGATCAGGTTCTCCGTGTACTCCTTTGCGTGCCTTAACTGTTCCACCGCCTCCTTACGCTCCATTATGTCTTCCACCGAAAGAACGATGCTGGCGATCACCTCATCCTGGTAGATCGGAGCCGCCCCGCAGGCAATCGGGACGCTGGTGCCGTCCGCCCTCTGCAGGTCGGTCTCGAATTTGACCATCTCCGCTTCCCCGCTTGCCACACGTCCGACTTCAAGATCGACCAACGCCGCGGCACAACCGGAAAAGAGCCTCTGGATTGAGCCGCCGATGAGGATTTCGCCGGCATAGCCGGTTATCTCGGAGCAGCGCCCGTTGATCATCTCTATCCGCCCCCAGGGATTGAGAACGATAATGGCATTGGTGGAACTCTCCATGACCCGGTTGAGAAAGCTGTATGAATCGCGGAGTCTTGCGTTGACACGGCCTATGGCCCTGAAGGGGAGCAGGATGAAAACGAGGAGCCCGATCCCGAGCCCGAGGAGAGCAAGCACCCCTGTCTCTTTCAGGATCGGCCGCAAGGATCTGCGGATCTCGATCCGGGCGATGACGTTGCCGGCGTCCAGCAGGGGCTGTGACCGGTGTATGACAGGTTCCTCGAGGTCCGCGGTACTCGCCGCTATCTCGACGCCGTTTGTGTCGAGAATCCTGCGGGTCTCCGCGGATCCGGCATCGGGGCGCCTTGACAAGAGGGATTCCAGCCTGTCGTGCTCGAATCTCCAGTATCCGGGATTTCCCTGGATGACTCCGGCAACTATCTGCGCGTTAATTTCGGCTTCGGCATCGAGAGTTCCCATAGCGTACTGGTAGCTTATGGCGAAGTAGCCGACAGGGAAGAGGAGGGCGACAAAGAAAGCGAGCACGATGGTGAGGGTGGCAGTGAAGCGGGGGCTTCTTCCTTGAGAGGTCATATTTTAGCGCCCCTTCCCCTGGTAGGTAGGAAGACTCCCTGCTGCGGTCAGGATGGCTCTCGCCTGGGGGGAGGTCATGAACCGGGCGAAGTGTTGCGCGGCCGGCAATGGCTTTGCCGGGGTCACCAGGTACAGCCTTTTCACCAGGGGATACTTGCCGTCGTTAAGTGTCTGGAGCGAGGGCTTGACCCCGTTGAACGAGAGGATCTTCACCCTCCGGTTGTGTGCGATCATTTCTGCCAGGGTAGTTCCAGCGAGGGCGCCTGGGACCTTGGTGACGGCTTCGGCTGATTCGTCATTGGTTGATGCCATGGTCATACCGGGTCGCCGGTGTGCGACCTGGACTGCCTGGGCCAGTGCCGGGGAAATACTCCTGACAATGACGGTGTCTGTATCATTGATGGGCCTCAGGATCAAACGGACAAACGTCCCGTTGGACCAACTGGTGGCCCTGCCTGAGTAGATGTCGACCAACTCATCTGTTGTTATATCTTTCTTGGGCACCTCTTTATGGACGGCGAATACGAACGGTGTCCTGGCGAACTCGACCGCCCTGGCACCGGCCCTAAGCTCTGATTCCTCCAGAGGACGCGCGCTGATGGCAAGTTCCAGCGCCCCGTGGGTCAAGGCGGCGATACCCCCGGGACTGCCAAGGCTGGGGACGACCTTGATGGAAATGTCGGGGTGACTCCTGGTATAGGCCTTGGCAAGGAGCTTTACCACGCTGAGACTCGAGCCCGTTCCACCGATGCGCACCACGGTCTCGGCCTTGGCCGTTCCGCAGGCGAGCGCCGAAATTGCGGCAAAGATGACGACGCTGATATACCCGACGACCTTTCGATGGCTCTGCATGCGGTCTCTCCCCTGTCTTCAGCAGCTAGACGGTCCATCAACTGTCACAGCTGACAAGCGATCCATTAGGTGTCGCTATAGCCTTTGCACATTAGCATTATTTTAAGAAAAAGAGAAGACAGTTTCTGGGCAAAGCCGCGTCGATCTTTGGTGAAGAGAGGATTCATCAGGGCGCCTATGACAGTGGGAGCCAGTAG
>NZ_JBXKJL010000168.1:0-5384 GCF_056994735.1 Geomonas sp. | reverse complement strand
CACCCCTATTTCGTCAGAGACCACCCCAGTCTCCTCCACCATCCTGTTGTAGGACTCAAAGGATTGCCTATTCTCTTCTTTCCACCGCTTCAATTCCTTTCTCTCAAGAAAAGCTACCATGGATTCTTGGAGCAGTGCGGACAGATTGCCGTTTTCAGCTCGGACGCGCTTTACCAACTCAATATCCGCGGTCAGGTTGAATGATCCTCGCTTGGACTTTGATTTACGTACGGATTGCATAAACTTCACCTCCACCAGTGGTACGCGCATTTTAATGCGCACTCGTGTGCGGGTCAAGTCTCGGTCGCCACATCCCCCACCGACGAGAAAGTGATCAATGAAGTCCCTCCGGCGTCTGATAATTTGAACGACCCCAGCACCGATCTCCCCCGCAGTTACTACGTCACGGCCTTGATCCGACGCTATTTATGGGGGTGCTTCCGGTGTGAAATAGACGATGGTTAAGCCAACTCATGGAAAGGAGCGGGAAATGACGATCGCACTGATAACCGGCGGGAGCCGGGGGCTTGGGAAAAGCATGGCTCTGCATCTGGCGTCTAAAGGGCATGATGTCATCCTTACGTATCACAGTAAGCAATCCGAAGCACAAGACGTTGTCGCCGAGATCGAAAAGGCGGGAAGGATGGCTGTCGCTCTCCAGCTTGATGTCTCGGACCACAAGTACTTCGACAGTTTCCGGGATGACGTCAAAGGCGCCCTAAGCGAGAAGTGGCAACTGGAGCAGTTCGATTTCCTCATCAACAATGCCGGCATCGGCACCTATGCGCCCTTCGCGGAAACGACCGAGGAGCAGTTCGACCTGCTGATGAACATCCATCTGAAGGGGACCTTCTTTCTCAGTCAGAAGCTTTTGCCGCTCATCAAGGACGGCGGGAGGATCCTGAACGTCTCATCAGGTCTCGCCAGGTTCAGCTTGCCCGGCTACAGTGCCTATGCCTTGATGAAGGGCGGGATCGAGGTACTGACTCGCTATATGGCTGTGGAGCTGGGACCCCGACGGATCGCGGTCAACGTCATCGCTCCGGGCGCCATCGAGACGGATTTCGGCGGCGGCATGGTCCGTGACAATCCTGAAGTGAATACCGGAATAGCGGAGCAAACCGCCTTGGGCAGGGTGGGATTACCGGATGATATCGGGGGCGCTGTCGCGGCATTGCTGTCGGACGAGTGCCGGTGGCTCAATGGGCAGAGGGTGGAGTTATCCGGGGGGATTCATCTTTAGACTGGGGGGGAAGCTGCCAACGGGATGGAACGTTCCCCCACCCCCTGCCCCCCTCCCGCAAGGGGATGGGGGACGTGAGCAGTGGTGGGAGAAACTAAAACGCGGCTACATCGAGTGTGATGTAGCCGCATCGTTTTTCAGCTTGTATATTCGGTTGTGAATTACTTAGCAGCAGGCGGGGTGGCTGCCGGGGCTGCGGCCGGTTCTGCCGGAGCAGCTTCTTTCTTCATCGATTTTTTGCTGCTTTTTTTGTGGTGCTTCTTCGCTTTTTTATGTTTCTTGACCGGTTTCGCGGTCGGAGCTTTTTCGGTCTGCGCCGGTGCGCCTGCGGAGGTTGCATCGGTGTTGGCAGGAACGTCAGCTGCTGATACTATGGCTGCGAACGAAAACGCTGAAAGAGCGGCAACGATGGTTGAGAGTACCTTTTTCATTTTTCACATCTCCTGTGGGTTTTATTTACTGCTTATGCCTTTACATCAGCATACCCCGTGCCAAAGTCATCGCGGTCCCGGAATGTCCCGCAACATCGGCCTTTCCACCCGGATTCCCCCCTGACACCCCACTTAATGAACCTGTAATGCGTCAGACATTACCCCTTTTCAGGCATCCGCAACGGGCCGAGGCCGTAAACATTTCGCCTACACCTCGGGCACTTACGCAATCTACATTACTCTAGTGTAGAAATAAATATAGTTCTTGACAAATGAACTTTAAAACCATACACTCCAGCCACTTCACATTCACATAGCAATGTACTACAGAATATGCAGCCGCGACAGGTTGCGAGCTTGAATTCATAAGAAGGCGCAATAGGCCGAAAAATCTGGAGGAACCACGATGAGCCCCGTAGCAAACGTAAATATCCCGCAACTCCCCGAAGACGCCTCTGCTAAAGAAATCCTGGAAAAAGGTGTGGAAGTCGCGGCAGGACCGGTCAACCTGGCCTGCTCCTTCTCCGTCGAAGACCTGGTCATCGTGGACCTGATCCACGCATACAAACTCCCCATCGGCATCTTCGCCCTCGACACCGGCCGCCTCAACGAGGAGACCTACCAGGTGGCCGAGGCCATCACCGAACGCTACCGGACTTCCATCAACTGGTTCTTCCCCCGGCACGAGGCAGTGGAGGAGCTGCTGCGGGCCAAGGGACCCTATTCCTTCAGGGAATCCCTCGAAAACCGCCACGAGTGCTGCTACATCCGCAAGGTCGAGCCGCTGGGTCGGGCACTGGCCGGGCTTAAAGGATGGGTCACCGGGATGCGCAAGGAACAGAGCGCTACCCGCACCGCCCTCTCCTCTCTGGAACTCGACGTGCTGCACGGCGGGCTGGTGAAGATCAATCCCCTCGCCAATTGGACCGAGACAGAGGTCTGGGAATATGCTAAAAAGAACCGCCTCCCGGTGAACAAGCTCCACTCCCAGGGCTACCCTTCGATTGGATGCGCTCCGTGCACCAGGGCCATCGCCGAAGGGGAACATCCCAGGGCCGGGCGCTGGTGGTGGGAGAATCCGGAGCACAAGGAGTGCGGGCTGCACCGGTAACCGTGAAGATCCGTTCGGCCTTGGAAGAGTTTCGGCAATTCAACCTCCGACATGAGAATTGAAATGAAAAGCAATCTGACGCATCTGCAGCAACTAGAGGCCGAAAGCATCCACATCATCCGGGAAGTGGTGGCTGAATTCGAAAATCCCGTGATGCTCTACTCCATAGGGAAGGACTCGGCGGTCATGCTGCACCTGGCCCGCAAGGCCTTTTACCCGGCCCCTGCGCCCTTTCCCCTCATGCACGTCGACACTACCTGGAAGTTCCGCGAGATGATCGAATTCCGCGACCGGATGGCGAAGGAATCGGGCCTTGAACTCATCGTGCACGTCAACGAGGACGGGGTGAGCCGCGGTGTTTCCCCGTTCACCCACGGCTCCGCGCTCTATACCGACATCATGAAGACCGAGGGATTGAAACAGGCGCTGGATAAGTACAAGTTCGACGCCGCTTTCGGAGGCGCCCGCCGCGACGAGGAAAAATCGCGCGCCAAGGAGCGCATCTTCTCCTTCCGCAGCGCAAACCATCGCTGGGACCCCAAGAGCCAGCGGCCGGAGCTCTGGAGCCTTTACAACACCCGCGTAAAACCGGACGAAAGCATCCGCGTCTTCCCGCTCTCCAACTGGACGGAGCTTGACATCTGGCAGTACATCCACCTGGAGCAGATCCCGATCGTACCGCTCTACTACGCCGCCGTCAGGCCGGTGGTGGAGCGGGACGGCATGCTGATCATGGTGGACGACGACCGGCTGGAGCTCAAACCGGGAGAGGTGGTGGAGCACAAGTCCGTCCGCTTCCGTACCCTGGGGTGCTACCCCTTGACCGGCGCTGTCGAATCCGAGGCCGATACCCTGCCGGAAATCATCCAGGAGATGCTCCTCACCCGAACCTCCGAGCGTCAGGGGCGCCTGATCGACCACGACCAGGCAGGATCCATGGAGAAGAAGAAACAGGAAGGGTACTTCTAATGGCACACCAATCGGAACTGATCGAGAAAGATATCCTTGCCTACCTGAAAAGCCAGGAAGAAAAGTCGCTTTTGCGCTTCATCACCTGCGGGAGCGTGGATGACGGCAAGAGCACCCTTATCGGGCGGCTGCTCTGGGACTCGAAGATGGTTTTCGAGGACCAACTGGCGGCGCTGGAGGCTGACAGCAAGAAGGTCGGCACCCAGGGAGGCGCCATCGACTACGCCCTGCTGCTGGACGGGCTCCAGGCGGAGCGGGAACAGGGCATCACCATAGACGTCGCCTACCGCTTCTTTTCCACCGACCGGCGCAAGTTCATCGTGGCCGACACGCCGGGCCACGAGCAGTACACCCGCAACATGGTGACCGGGGCCTCGACAGCCAAGGTGGCGGTCATCCTGGTCGACGCCCGCAAGGGACTTCTCACCCAGACGCGCCGTCACAGCTTCCTGGTCTCCCTGGTCGGCATCCGGCATATCGTGCTGGCCATCAACAAGATGGATCTGATCGGCTTCGACGCCGACAAGTTCGCCCAGATCGTGGAGGATTACCGGGAGTTCGCTGCACCGCTCGGTTTTTCGTCGATCACGGCCCTCCCGATTTCCGCCCTCAACGGTGACAACATCATCGAAAAGAGCGCCAACACGCCGTGGTATGACGGCCCTACCCTCATGAACTACCTGGAAACCGTGCAGGTCGAGGACAACCGGGGGGACGAGCCGTTCCGTCTTCCGGTCCAGTGGGTGAATCGCCCCAATCTCGACTTCCGCGGATTCTGCGGTACCATCGCCGCCGGCACCATCCGTCCGGGCGATGAACTGCGGGTAGCCTCGTCAGGGCTGGTCAGCACGGTATCCAGGATCGTGACCATGAACGGCGACCTCGAGGAGGCTGTGGCCGGGCAAGCGGTGACCCTGACGCTCACTGACGAGATCGACATCAGCCGCGGCGACATGCTGACGGCGACCGATGCACCGCCGCTCTTTACCAGGCATCCGGAGGCGCACCTGGTCTGGCTTCATGACGATGCCTTGCAACCGGGACAGCTCTACCTGGTCAAGACGGCGACCGGCGTTACCCCCGGGCGGGTCACCGCGGTACAGTACGCGGTTGATGTCAACACCCTCGACCAGAGACAGGTACCGACCCTGAAACTGAACGAAATCGGGCTGGTGCGTCTGGAACTTGATCGACCCGTTCCTTTCGATCCCTACGCGGAGAACCGGGATACCGGCAGCTTCATCCTCATCGACCGCTTCAGCAATGCGACGGTGGCGGCAGGCATGGTGATCGAGGCGGCGCCGGTCGATCCCTGCCTGTGCGGATTGACGGATGTCGGCACCTCTTCGACTGCCACAGGGAGCCTCTCGATCCGGCGCATCAGCCTGGGCGAAGTCAGCGCCAACAACCTGAATATGGTCGATCTGACCGGAGAGTGGGGGCCCTTTGCCCTGGACGTCTCGCCGAGACTCCTCGATTACCTGGAAAAGGGGAATCGGATACTCTTCCGCTTGCGGGAGTTGGTACAGTTGAACGCGGTGGCGCTGGTGGCTTATGAAAACAACCTGGCGTTCGAGTTCGATCGCACCACGGACGGGATAAGCTTGTTGGTCTTCAAGCGAGGCACCGA
>NZ_JBXKJL010000167.1:0-2093 GCF_056994735.1 Geomonas sp. | reverse complement strand
GTCAAGAAGATCATATTCGCCATGGACGTAAAAGAGTTCAGCGATGTCCAACTCTGGGCAGAGCTCCTTTCGCGCCACGTCGGCATGTTCAAAGTCGGAAAGCAGCTCTACACCGCCTGCGGCCCCGCTGCCGTTCGCATGATCCAGAAATGCGGCGGAGAAGTCTTCCTCGACCTCAAATATCACGACATCCCGAACACCGTAGCCATGGCAACCCTCGAGGCCGCCAACCTGGGCGTCAAACTGTGTGACCTGCACGCCATGGGCGGCTACGAGATGATGAACACCACCATGGAGACCCTCGACAAGAACTTCAAATCCGCCGAGCGTCCCAAGGTCCTGGCCATCACCGTGCTCACCTCCTCCAACGAAGAGACCCTGCGCGGCATCGGCGTCAACCTCTCCGTCCCCGAGATGGTGGTGAAGCTGGCCAAGCTTGCGCAAAGCGCCGGCGTTGACGGCGTCGTCGCCTCACCGCAGGAAATAGGACTCATCCGTGAAGCGTGCGGCAAAGACTTCCTGGTCGTTACCCCCGGAATTCGTCCTTCCTTCGCGGCGGCCAACGACCAGAAGCGGATTATGACCCCGGCCGAAGCCGTCAAAGCAGGCTGCGACTACATGGTCATCGGCCGTCCCATCGCCGCCGCCGAAAGCCCGGTGAATGCCGCCGAAGCCATAGTAGACGAAATCGTCGCCGGCTAGCTCCGTCCACATCCCCTCGCCCTCCGGGAGAGGGGCAGGGGTGAGGGCCGTTGCCATATTTGTTGCCGAGCGAGTATAGGACTCACCATCGTGCAAAGATAAAGCTGCCCCCGCCTCAGAAATTACGCCCGACGTCCCCCCCTTGATAAAGGGGGGACAGGGGGAATTTGCTTTTCTCCTCCCTCATGACCACATTTGATAGGCCCCCTATGCCCCCCAAAGAAGAAGTAATTTACGGCGTCAATCCGGTAATGGAAGCCCTCCGCGGCACCCGCAGCATCTTTGAGCTTTTCGTCGCCGGATCCACCTCCGACAAAAGAATGGAGAAGATCCTGAAGCTCGCCGCCGAGCGGAAAGTCCCCGTGAGGCAGCGCGAGAAGGGAGACCTGTCGCGTCTCTGTGGAACCGACCATCACCAGGGCGTGGCGCTGAAGGTGGAACCTTTCTCCTACGCCGATCTGGACGATGTCCTCGAAGCCTCGAAAGCCAAAGGGCAGGGCCTGATCCTGGTGCTCGACAGCGTCCAGGACCCGCACAACCTCGGCGCCCTGATCAGAAGCGCCGCCTGTGCCGGAGCCGATGCCGTAGTGATCCCCAAAGACCGCGCAGCAGGCGTCACCGCCGTCGCCGAGAAGGCCTCCGCCGGCGCGGCCGGCACCATTCCCGTCGCCCAGGTCGTCAACATTTCTCAGGCACTGGAAGAGCTGAAGAAAGCCGGCTTCTGGGTCTTCGGAGCCGACGGTACCGCCAAGGTGAACCTCTACCAGCAGGATTTTACCGGTCCGGTAGCGCTGGTGATAGGCGGGGAAGGAGAGGGGATCAGACCCCTGGTGCGGAAGTCATGCGACGCACTGATCAGTATTCCGATGCAAGGCGGAGTCAACTCACTCAACGCCTCCGTCGCCGGCGCAGTACTGTTATTCGAAGTCGTACGACAGAGGCTGGCGAAGAGAAAAGAGTAAGGGAAACTTTAAGTTGACTCTCAGAGGCAGCTGTAGTATAAAGATTGAGTTGGACATGACGCGGGGTGGAGCAGTCTGGTAGCTCGTCGGGCTCATAACCCGAAGGTCACAGGTTCAAATCCTGTCCCCGCAACCAAATAAATCAAAAGGGATTAGCCAATACGGTTAATCCCTTTTTTGCGTTCTGTCCCCTTGGGGCTTACCCTTTGCCGGCATGTAACCACGCTTTCAGACTGTCCCCCTCCGTCGCACAGTTCACTTCTCCGTTCTCTTTCGTAATGGCTTGCTGCATTTGTCCGCTGTAGCAAGCGCTCTGGCTTCCTCATTTGTCCTTGCAGTTCCGCAAAAAGTCGGAGAGTCTTGTTTCAGGTCAATTACAAACAATCTGGAGACTACATCACCTACTGATGCTTCTTTTCTTGCATCCTG
>NZ_JBXKJL010000166.1:0-5216 GCF_056994735.1 Geomonas sp. | reverse complement strand
GGCAAGGTCGAGATAATGATCGCCAACTCCATGCAAGCCCTGGTTGAAAGGGACAGCGACCTGGCCCAGAAGACCATCGCCTTCGACCACCAGATCAATCATCTGGAGATGGAGATCGACGAGAAGTGCCTTGAGGTCTTAGCCCGCAGACAACCTGCGGCGAGAGACCTACGCTTCATCACCCTGGCCCTCAAGATCGTCACAGACCTCGAGCGTATCGGCGACCAGTGCGCCAATATCGCCAAGAGGGTCGTGGAGCTCAACAACGAGCCGATCCTGAAGCCGTACATCGACCTCCCCCGCATGGCCGAAGCCGCCTCGAAGATGGTAAAGGATGCACTCGACGCCTTCGTGCGGGGCGACGAGGAACTAGCCGTCAAGGTTTGCCAGGACGACCAGGTGGTGGATGATCTTAACGAGCAGATCCAGCGGGAACTCTTGACCTTCATGATAGCCGACCCCACCACCATCGCCCGCGCCATCAAGATCAACTACATCTCGAAGTGCATGGAACGTATCGCCGATCACGCCACCAACGTGGCCGAGATGGTGATCTTCATGGTCAAGGGCAAGGACATCCGCCACACCATCGCCTAGCGACGAATGGAAAGGTAGCAAGACAAAGGGGGGCGCACTTGGTGCAGCCCCCCTTTTCTGTTCAATGCCACCTCGCGTTTCACCCTCCTTCCAGGACATATCCGAAACCGCGCACGGTCCTGATGAGTTCTCCTGCATCACCCATCTTGGTACGGAGCCTGGTGAGGTGGGTGTCGACCGTGCGGCTGTCGTCGACGTAGCTGTAGCCCCAGACATCACGCAGCAACTGTGTCCGGCTCTGCACCCTCCCCACGCGCTGCGCCAGGGTGAGCAGAAGCTTGAATTCCATGGTGGTCAGAGGCAGAGCAGCTCCGTTTAGCGTCACCCTGTGGGACGCCGCATCGATCATGATGGGGCCGACCGTTATCCCCGACGTGACGGCGACACGTCCCTTGCCTCGCCTGAGCACAGCTTTTACCCGCAACAGAAGCTCTCGCGCCGAAAATGGTTTCACCACGTAGTCGTCGGCCCCCACCTCGAATCCTGCCACCTTGTCGGTTACCTCACCCCTCGCAGTCACCATGATGACCGGGATTGCCGCAGTCTTTGCTGTCACCCTCAATTGCTTGCACACCTCCATGCCGGTCAGGCCCGGGAGCAAGAGGTCGAGGAGAATCAAGTCCGGGTTCAGTCTGCGCGCCTCGTTGAGTCCCGAGATGCCGTCGAAGGCCAGGATGGTGTTGTGCCCTTCCCGCTCCAGGTTGAAAGCCACCAGTTCTGCAAGGTCCCGCTCGTCTTCGACAATCAAGATCGTACCCATCACTGCCCCTCCACTGCCTGAAAATCCGTAGCTAATAGATACCGTCGGAATGTGCCGAAAAGGTTACAGCTCGGTAAACATTTGCCGCAGAAAAGTTTTCCGAGCTGTAACACTCCATACACCGATCCGTAACCTCGGCATTCTACAGTACCACCGTACGAGCAATTCGGATTCGTTGCCGGATCCGGGGGCAGAGGAAAGGTTCAAGAGGGACGCGCATGCAGGAAGCAATTGACCAGGATTACCTGTTGAGGGTGGGAGAGCTCGATCTCTGTAGCGACCGGGTTCCGCCTACCATTTCCGTCACCGAGGTCTACGACCTCTTTTCCGACAGGCCCAATCTGGAAGCGCTCGCCATCGTGACCGGAGGTGAGCCGGTTGGCCTTATCACCCGCACGAAGTTGCTCTTCACGCTGTCGCGACGTTTCGGCTACGAGCTCCACGCGAAGCACCCGATCATCACGGTGGCCGACATCGCCCCCCTCGTTGTCGCGGAGGAAGAGCTGTTGGACTCGGTGATAGAAAAGGCCTGCGCGCGTCCGCCGCAGGATGTCTACGACGAGATCATCGTCAAGGACAGTTCAGGAAGGTATGCAGGGTTGCTTTCCCTGAAGGAGCTGGTCATTCAGCAAAGCATCGCGCTCACGCGCAGCGTGCTGCTTCAGGAGGTCGCCACCGCGCGCAGCCAGGAGCTCGAGAGGGTCAACCAGGTCAAGTCACACTTCCTGGCCAACGTCACCCACGAGCTGCGGTCGCCGATAAACGCCATCGTGGGACTCCTGCAACTGCTGAAGATGGCTGCCGACAACCGATCCATAGACCAGATACAGGAACGGCTGGCCTTTCTGATGTCCACTGCCGCCAATCTGCGAACCATCATCACCAACATCCTCGATCTGTCGAAGATGGAGGCCGGGAAAATGGAAGTGGCGAGCAAGGAGGTCGATATCGTATCGCTCCTGAACGAAATTGCCGAAACCACCCGCATCCTCATTGCCGACAAGCCTGTGGCCGTGGAGCTCGCAACCCCAAGCCAGGAGGTCACGGTCACTACCGATGGCATCAAGTTACGGCAGATCATGATGAACCTTGCGGGCAATGCGGCCAAGTTCACCGATCAGGGGGAGATACGAATCTCGGTCACGGCTCAGGAAGAAGGCCTCGGCATCGAGATCTCGGACACCGGCATAGGCATCAAGGATGACGATCTTTCGGTTCTTTTCACGGCCTTCGGGCAGATCGAGGATGCCACCACCAAAAGCCGGGAAGGGACCGGGCTCGGTCTGGCGATCAGCAGCAACCTGGCCAAATTGATAGGCGCCACCATTTCAGTCGCCAGCACATACGGGGAAGGGACCAAGTTCACCGTTTCGCTGCCGAATCAGAAGTAGACAAAGGAGACGACCAAGATGCAGGAAAAGAAGAAGGTGATGGTCATAGACGACGAGGATATGCACCTGTACACCACAAAGGGGTTGCTGGAAAGCGATGTCGTTGAAGTCACTACCTTCAAGGGAGCGTTTGGCGCTACCAATTTCGTAAGAGCCGAAAAGCCCGACCTCATATTGCTGGACATAAACATGCCCGCGCTCTCGGGGAACAATCTGATCAGCCACTTGAAGCCCTTCTGCCAGGAGAATGACATCGCGATACTGTTTTATTCCTCCAATGACGAAGCCATCCTGAGAGATCTGGCAGCTGTTCACCAGATCCGGGGCTACGTCTGCAAAGGTGATCTTCAAGGACTGTTTCAAAAAGTAAGCGAGTGCCTCGCGGCACCGCGGTTCTGACAGCAGATAGTCGTTCAATCAGCAACACATGACAAGGAGGAGTACATGGTAAAGTCAGTTAAGAAGGTGGTCTCGGCGCTTGCATTGCTCGCCCTGGCGGCGACAGCGGTCCCGGCCTCGGCAGAAGTCCTGGTGAACGGCGCGGGTGCTACCTTCCCCTACCCGCTCTACTCGAAGTGGTTCGCCGAGTACGCGAAGATCGACCCCAGCGTCAAGTTCAACTACCAGTCCATCGGCAGCGGCGGCGGGATCAAGCAGATCACCGCCCAGACCGTCGATTTCGGCGCAAGTGACAAGTTCCTCTCCGACGACGAACTCAAAGCCGCCCCCGGAAAGCTGATCCACATCCCCACCGTGATGGGAGCGGTCGTGGTGACCTACAACGTTCCAGGCGTAGGCAAGGGGCTGAAGCTCAGGTCCGAGGACGTGGCCGACATCTATCTCGGCAAGATCGCCATGTGGAACGACAAGAGGATTGCTGACGACAATCCCGGCCTCAAGCTGCCTGCCAAGCCGATCGTGGTGGTGCATCGCACCGACGGCAGCGGCACCACGAGCATCTTCACCGATTACCTCTCCAGCGTCAGCCAGGAGTGGGGACACAACGTCGGCAAGGGTGCCAGCGTCAAGTGGCCGGCCGGTTTGGGCGGCAAGGGTAACGAGGGGGTCGCGGGACAGGTCAAGACCACTCCCTACTCCGTCGGTTACGTGGAGCTGGCCTACGCCTTCGAGAACAAGCTCCCGTACGCGACCCTCAGGAACAAGAGCGGCAACTTCGTCGAGCCATCCATCCAGTCGACCAGCGCCGCCGCAGCCGGAGCCGCCAAACACATGCCGGCGGACTACAGGGTCTCGCTGGTGAATCAGCCAGGCAAGGAGGCCTACCCCATCGTCGGTTTCACCTGGCTCCTGGTCTATGAGCATCAGAAGGATGCCGTGAAAGGCAAGAAGCTGGTCGAGTTCCTGAACTGGAGCCTGCACAAGGGACAGAAGATGGCGGCTCCCCTGCTGTACGCGCCACTTCCGGAAAACGTGCTGAAGATGGTGGAGAAGACCATCAGGACCATCAGGTAAGACAGGAAAGATCCCAGGCCGCATCCCCCGGCAGGGATAGAGAAAAGGCTCGCTTCGCACCAATGGTCGAAGTGAGCCTTTTTTTCGTTCAGAGCCGGTGAGGATTCAGCCAATAAAAAAAGGACGCACTCTGTGCGCCCGTCAACTCGGTCGATGGTGCAATTTATTCCGACTCGTTATCAGCCGGCTGCAGGAAACTCCTTGTGGCAGCAGCCGCAACTGACCGTGCCGCCCGCAGCCCTTGTCCAGGGGGTAAGATTCCTCGAGTCACACCACTCGCAGTACCACACATAAAACTCGCCCATACTCATTGTCTTCATCTCTATCTCCTTTTATATTTTCACGGCGAAGATAGCACATCAATATTACGAACTTGTTACAAGTGGCTAACGGTGTGGTAAAAGTAGTGCTTGTGGAATAATGACAGGATCGTTGGCACCGGAGGCAGCAATGGCCATTACTCTTGGCTTCGACGTATACGGGACACTGATCGACACCCAGGGGGTATCCGCGAAATTGCAGGGGATGGTCGGAAATGCGAAGGACTTTTCACGTCTGTGGCGGGAGAAGCAGCTGGAATACTCTTTCCGGCGGGGCCTGATGCAGAACTACGCGGAGTTCTCTGTCTGCACCAGGGATGCTCTCAATTACACCTGCAGCTTCTACAAGGCATCCCTTAGACACGAACAGAAGGAAGAGTTGCTGCAGAGCTACAGGACTTTACCAGCCTTTGACGATGTAGCACAAAGCCTCGCCAGCTTGAAAAGCGCAGGATTCAGGACTTACGCCTTCTCCAACGGCACTGCGGGCGCTGTTGAAACATTACTCGAGGCTGCCGGAATACGTGATCTCTTCATAGGAGTAGTCAGCACCGATGCTCTCAAGTCATTCAAGCCCAATCCCGGAGTGTACAGCCACTTCCTGAGACAGACAGGTTCATGCCAAAGCAGTGCCTGGCTCATCTCCAGCAATCCCTTCGACGTAATAGGGGCAAT
>NZ_JBXKJL010000165.1:0-2252 GCF_056994735.1 Geomonas sp. | reverse complement strand
ATGCCTACTCTTTTAAGGATAATATCGTAGGCTGGAACGAGGACTTAATCGCCGGCATAAGCGATGGTCGAAAGCAGCGCTAAGGCATCCTGACGCGAATCGAGCCGGGTGTGCTGGACCACGATCGGAACATCCGCTTCGATCACGCTGGAATAGGGCGTATCGGTAGGGATCGGTTCAGGATCGTTCAGGTCGTTGAAGCGCAGATGCCGGGTGCGCCGGGCCGGCACCGTCAACCGGTAAGGACCGGCCGGCGCGCGATCGCTGAAATAGATGGTCAGAGTGACCTGGGCGTCCTGATCATTGGCATTGAGAATGCAAGCCGCCTCGTGGCTTAGAAAGCGTGGATCGTCGCCATGAGTACTGGAGGGTCACTGCCATTAAGTTAAGCCTACCTGTCTCCATAATAGGTGACTCTGAATGCCTTGGGAGTCACCGATGAACCCTGTTACGTACACGATAGAAACAACCCGTCACCTGCTCACCGACGAGGGGTTTAAAAGCCGGCATCGCGCGAGTGACCAGGCGTTCACGCGGGTGCGCTGTTTGCCGTTTGCCGTGGTGTTGGTGCTGATCCTGAGAAAAAGCGTGAAATCCTTGCAAAACGTCGTCAACGAAGCGATGGCCTGGCTGACAGCCGAGCCGGTCACGGCGAGTGCTTTTTCCCAGGCCCGCTACAAACTCCAGCACACCGCGTTCCTCGAACTGAATCAGAAGGCGGTGGTGGAAAGCCGGTATCGGGACGCGGACTTTCGCACCTTCTGGGGCTTTCGGGTCTTGGCGGTTGACGGTTCGAAGGTGCTGCTGCCGGATACGGAAGACGTGCGCGCGGCGTTTGGGACGATCGCCTATTCGAACGGGAAAGATGCCCAGATTCAGGGTGAGCGCCCCTATGCCCTGGCCTCGGTGCTGTATGACGTGCTCAATCGGGTCGCCTTGGATGCCACCCTGGGCCAGGCCGACGCGTATGAAGTCGCCTTGGCTATCGGCCATCTGGCCCACACCGGCCCGACCGATTTGCTGGTCATGGATCGCAATTATCCGTCGTACCGCATGCTGGCCGAACTGACGCAGCGGGAGCGGAATTTCGTCATCCGCTGTTCGGCGGCCTCGTTCGGGGTGGCGCGCCGCATGCTCCAAGGGGAAGGCCCAGACAGTCAAGTGGTCACCCTGACTCCGTGTGCGGCGCAAGCGCCCCTGATCCGTCAGCTCGGTCTGCCGCCAGCCTTGACGGTGCGTTTTGTCCGCGTGCGCCTCAGCACCGGTGAAAGGGAGGTGCTGGTCACCTCCCTGCGCGACGAGGCGCCGTATCCCACGGCCGGCTTCCTGGAGCTGTACCATTGGCGCTGGGGCGTGGAAACCTTCTATGGGGTGCTCAAGACCCGCTTGGACCTGGAAAATTTCTCGGGCACCGAGGCCGAAGCCGTCCGGCAGGACTTTCATGCGACCGTATACTTGACCGGCCTGGAAACGCTCTTGACCGAAGCGGCACAGGCCCAACTCGATGCGAAACAAACCCGTCATCCCCAAACCGTCAACCGGGCGGTCTCCTTCAACGCCATCAAACACCACGCCCTGGACCTGTTGTGGAGCGACCTGGACACCCAACCCTTGATTGAGCGGTTGACGGCGTTGTTTCTGACCAATCCGACTTCCGTGCGTCCGCAGCGCCATCCGCCCCGCCAGAAAACCTCGGCTAGAGCCTTGCTGGATTTCCACCGTCGACAGAAAAAGCATTGTTATTGAAAAAGATTCGCTTAACTTAATGGTAGTGACCCTCCGGCCGGGGAGGCGTGCGCCTGGAGCAATTCATGCAAAATCCCTTGCTGGGGGCACTGCCTCTGCTGGCCCAGGCGTTGGGCAATAAGTACGGCGTCAAGGTCGATATCGGCGGTCACGGCGCCTGGACCGATGGCGATACCCTCCATCTGCCGGCCCTGCCGCTGGCGGATGACGGCAAACTGTGGGTGCTGGCGAACGGCTATCTCGATCATGAAGCCGCTCATGTCCGGCACACGGATTTCACCGTGGCGCGCGGCACGACGCCGCTGCACCAGACGCTCAGCAATATGCTGGAAGATATCCGGGTCGATGCCCGTCTGGGCGAGCGTTATCCCGGCTGCCTGCGCAATGGTCACCGATTGGATACCCGGCTGGTGGCTGACGGTGCCTATCAGGTTCCAACGGCCGACGCCCATCCCGCCCAGGTGCTGCAGCGTTATCTGCTGCACCGAGGGCGTGCGCTGCTGCTG
>NZ_JBXKJL010000164.1:0-13646 GCF_056994735.1 Geomonas sp. | reverse complement strand
GAGCCATGGCACTAAGAAATCAATCATGTCGAAGGGGAAGGCGATGTTCGAGACACAGTACAATGAGGAAATGGAGGCTGAGGTTAAACGACTGGAGGCCAGGAAACGCGCTGCCGATGCCGGCCATCCCGAATGGGACAATGCATGTGAGCTTTGCGGCCGAGAACTCGTAGGCACAACCGCTGAACATTGTAACAGTTGCACAGATGCTGCCTGTAGTTCGCGCTGACGGGAACGCGACTCTCTTCTCCCTGATGAATACTGGTCCTCTCCCCATCGCCTCCCATCTGGATGGCGTATGAATTTCGGAATTCCGAAGTCTCTTCAGTGTCAGAAACTTTTATGGGGGCATGGGTCTAGCAGAATAAGGGTAACGTAATGGATTACCTCCTTCTTATAGTCATGACGATCTCTGCAGTATTCCAGTTCGTAGCCGCGTTCATGGCTATACGTTTGATCCGCTGCAGTGGTGCGCTCGTCGCCTGGATCCTTCTGTCAGGCGGTTTTCTCCTTCAGGGAATACGACGTGCCGTTGCCCTTTTTGACTGTTGGAGCGGACGCTTGCCGGGCGACATGACGGTGGAGATTCTGGGGCTGCTGATATCTCTGCTTATGGTTTTCGGTATCTCCATGATCGGGACGCTCTTCACCAGGATCAAAGAGTCACAACAGGAACTGATTGAAAAGCAGGACGAATTAAAAAAAGTCCACCAGGAGCTGATCGAGAGTGAGACACGGTACCGCACCGTTGCGGACTTCGCCTATGACTGGGAGTACTGGTTAGCCCCTGACATGAGCTTCAGGTACCTCTCCCCCTCCTGCAAGCAGTTGTGTGGCTATTCCCCGGATGAATTTTATCGTGACCCGCAACTTCTTTTGAAGATCATTCACCCTGACGATTTGGCTCGCTACCAAAACCACGTGCATAATCTTCCGGAAAACGGCCAACCCCAACCGATTGATTTCCGTATCACCACCCGTGACGGTCAGGAGCGCTGGATCTCACACGTCTGCCGGCCGGTATTTGATACAGACGGATCCCCTCTCGGTTTTCGGGTCAGCAATCGCGATATCACCGATCGAAAGCACATGGAGCAGGTGCTGCATGAACATTCCATCGTCCTTGAGGCTGAAGTGGCTGAACGTAAGCGGGCCCAAGAGGCGTTGGCAGATAAACAACGTCAGCTCGAAGGGCTTAACCAGAGCCTTGAGCAACGAATCATCGATGCTGTGGCAGAACTGCGCAACAAGGACCAGTTCATGATCATTCAGAGCCGCCATGCCGCTATGGGGGAGATGATCGACTACATTGCCCACCAGTGGAGAAACCCGCTCAATGACCTGGGGCTGGTGATCCAAGGGGTGCGCCATGAATTCGCCTCTGGGCTGATGACACCTGAACAGATGGCGCTATACATGGAAAAGGGGATGAAATTGATCAATTTCATGTCCCAGACCATAGACGATTTCAGATATTTTTTCCGACCGGACAAGGACAAAATATCATTCAGCGTCAGGGAGAGTGTCGCCAGGGCCATCTCCCTCGTTGAGGCCAGCCTGAGGAAGAACAATATCAGCATGGTCGTCGAGCCTGGTGAAGATTTGCAGGTCGAGGGGTATCCTAACGAATACGCCCAGGCATTGCTGAATCTCCTTGCCAATGCCAGGGACGCCCTGTTGGAGCGGGCTGTGGCTGAACCGGTGATCCGCTTGAAATGTTTTCGGGAAGAAGGTCGTGTCGTGGTGACGATCAGCGATAATGCCGGCGGCATCAGCGAGGATGTTATTGATCGCATATTCGACGCCTACTTCACAACCAGGGAAGAGAGCAAGGGAACCGGTATCGGCTTGTTCATGGCGAAAACAATCATCGAGAGGAATATGGGTGGACGTCTGTCCGTACGCAATGTCGAAAACGGTGCCGAATTCAGGATCGAGGTCTAAGGTGAATCCCTTGCAGCAGCCGGAAGCGCAGTCGCTGGGCGACGAGTATAAGGTATCAAAGCGGGCGGTGATGTCAGGAGGGGCGGGGGGGGGAGCGATGTCTTTAGGGGCACCACCACCCCTCGCTCCTCATAGCTATAGATAGGTTTTAGTGCATCCTGCGCAGCCGACGTCCGCACATGACGTCCAGTGCGGTGACGCCCGCCACAGCCGCAAGTGCGGCTGCTATCCGGCCTCTTTTCCCCTTGTTCCTGATCATCGTGCTACTGAGGGTGGCGAGGTCCATGACGTCGCCGGCGACTCTGGCCCAGATCCACGGAGTCCGTTTCTGCCCGGCCAGGATGCCGACCCCGGTTGCCAACTCCCTCATCCCGAACATACGCACCAGTTCAGGCCGCTTCTCCAGCCGAACCGCTTTCGAAAGCATCCGTCTAGCCGCCAATTCCGCGAAGCCGAGGGCGATGCTGAGCCATCCCAACCCCCGCGCCGTTCTGCGAGTAAACATACCGATACCCCCTTTGAAACTCTTTCGCTCCCTGCCTGCATTATACTCCCTTGATCCTCTGCTCCGGGAGGCTTTACTCGAGGCCGATCACACGCACCCACCTTGACATCTCAGTAAAAATAAGGCATCTCTCATCATTATCTGTTCGTCCCGAGCCCCGGGTCAATCCACCGCTGCAGGGAGAGTGACATGAGCGAGCTACGTACCGAAATAGCGCTGCAGGCGCCCTCTGGACGCATCTGGGAACTGTTAAGCGACCTGACCCTTTACCCGGAGTGGAACCCGCTCTTCGTGCGGGCGCAGGGGAGGGTGATGACCGGGGAGCGGCTGGAACTAACCGTACAGCTGCCGGCCATTCCACCGTTCACCATCAAGCCGAGGCTCCTCTGCGCGGACCCGCAGGCACGGCTATGCTGGCGGCACTCGCTGAGCTTTCCCCTGGTCATGTCGTGGACGTACGGGATCGAGCTGGAGGAGCTTGCTCCCGGCCGGATGAAGCTCGTTCAGAAGTCCGCCTTCGGCGGTGTCCTTGGTCCCCTCTTCACCTTCGCCCTCGGCGCCTCGATCGAAGGGGGTATGGGCGAGCTGAACCGGGCTTTCACTCGCTGGGGCGAGAAGGGGAATGTCCACTGTCTCAGGTGCTGAGGGTCGCTGTGACCGGGTTCCCCCTTGAAAAAAGGGGGGGCGGGCGATTCACCTTGTCTGAATTGCGGTTGTGTCATTATTCGATCAAAGGAGGGAAGCGATGAAGAAGGTTCATGTGATGTTATGCCTGTTGATCCTTGTGCTGCTGGTGCCGGTGGCGGCATCGGCGGCCGGCAAGACCGAGGTTACCTGGTACGGCCAGTCCGCCTTCAAGGTCACCACCCCGTCGGGGAAGGTGTTGCTGATCGACCCGTGGATCGACAACCCCGCCAACAGGTCCGGAAAGGACGACCTGGCGAAGCTCGACAAGGCGGATCTGATCCTGATCAGCCACGGTCATAGCGACCATGTCGGCAATGCCGTAGAGATTGCCAAAAAGACGAAGGCGAAGCTCGTGGCCCCCTACAGCCTCGGCATGGCCATGGTGCGTTATGCAGGTTTTCCCAAGGAGCTTGTCTCGTATGACACTCTAGGGAACTACGGGGGGGAACTGGAACTCCTCGACGGCGAAGTCAAGATCGCCTTCATTCCCGCACTCCACGATTCCGACCTGACGGCCCCCGTTTCGGTGGGGCAGTCGGCCACCCAGGCGGCAGCGGGCAACCCGGCCGGCTTCCTGATCAGCATCAAGAACGGTCCCGCCATCTACCATACCGGGGACACCGACCTCTTCTCGGACATGGCGCTGATCAGGAATTTCCGTCGCGTGGACCTGATGCTGGCCTGCATCGGCGGCCATTTCACCATGGGCCCGCAGAGGGCGGCTGATGCCGTGCGCCTGGTAGATCCCAGGATGGTGGTGCCGATGCACTACGGGACCTTCCCCATGTTGACCGGGACTCCCGAGGAGTTCGCCAAGGAACTCGGTCGGGTCGGCATGGCGGCCAGAATGAAAAAACTGGCGGTTCGGGAGACCCTGGTCTGGGACAGGGGGGCGCCCTGATTTCGGCCGCTCCTTGAACGACCAAAGTTTGTACTCAAATGTCAGGTAATAACGGCAGGGGTGGCCACGATGGCCACCCCTTTTATTGTTTTTGATCAGCCTGATACTGTTACCACTTCCCCCGGGACAGGCTGACGGTCTACACAAAGAGTATGGGAGTGATGCTGGATCGTTAACTCATACCAATAAGATAATTTCCTGTAAACAGTATCGGGCCATCATAAATCTTCTAAAGTGAAAAACCGTTTTGACGATAAGTCCTCGTGAAGTAGATCAGAACTCCTATTCGAGGTGATGGAATGAGTTTTTTCTTAGGCTTGTACCAGGTTTTGAAAATAAGAACACGCATCCTCCTCCTTTGTCTATGTTACAGCACTTGCATAATCGCAGCAGTTATTGTCGGGCGATCGTTTTCAGCGTCCCTGGCAATGGTCTCCACCTCGATTTTCGTACTTCTGGGGATGATGTTCAGCTGGCTGCTCTACTACACGGTCAATGATGCCCTGAACCGTATCCTCGGCTACCTGGCGAAGATGACGGAGGGAGATCTGACCCAGACGATAGCGCCGAAAAGAAATAACGAAATCAGCACCATCATCCGCTCCATCAGTCATCTCCAGTCCACCATCCGCGACATCCTTGGCCAGATAAACCAAGCCTCGGAGCACGTCGCCTCTGCCTCACAGCAAATCAAATCCACCGCCGAGCAGATCGCCGCCGGAACCGATGATGCCGCTAACCAGACCAACGCTGTTGCGGTCGCCAGTGAGGAGATGGCTGCCACCTCCAACGAGATATCCTGTAACTGCTCCAGCGCGGCGGCAAGTTCCAGCCAGGCAACCGAAACGGCGCAGTCCGGGGCCAAGGTCGTCCGGCAGACCATAGACGGGATGGGACTGATAGCCAACCGGGTCCAGGAAGCGGCCCGGACGGTCGAGGGACTCGGCGCCCGTTCGGACCAGATCGGAGAGATCATCGGGACCATCGAGGATATCGCCGACCAGACCAATCTCCTTGCCCTAAACGCCGCCATCGAAGCGGCCCGGGCCGGGGAGCAGGGGAGAGGGTTCGCCGTGGTCGCCGACGAGGTCCGGGCCCTGGCCGAGCGCACGACCCGCGCTACCCGGGAAATCGGGGAGATGATCAAGGCGATCCAAACCGAAACCAGGGGGGCGGTCACGGCGATAGAGGGGAGCGTGGCTGAGGTCGATAAAGGAACCAGGTGTTCCGTCGAGTCCGGCGAGGCCCTGGACGGGATCATCCAGAAGATCAGCGAGGTGGCGATGCAGATTAACCAGATCGTGACCGCAGCCGAGCAGCAGACGGCCACCACCGGGGAGATCTCGATGAATATCCAGCAGGTCACCTCTGTCATCCAGCGCAGCGCCCGTGAAACGACAGAATCTGTGAGGGCTGCAGCTACACTTTCCGGACAATCCGAGCAGCTTCAGCGACTGGTTGGACAGTTCAAGCTTTAATCAGCTACTGAAGAAGTAGGGGCCGAAGGTCCGGGGGGAGTCACGTCCCCCTGCGGCCATCTGTCCAGAACAGTGGCTAAACATGCTCCAACAGACTCAGCACGCACGTCATCCGCCATCACACATGTTCATTACCAACGGCCGTTCATCCTGAGCCAGTCAAAGGGGTCGCTGGTACAGTCTAAAACTGTCTGTAGTCGTGTTCTTTCCTGCAGCCTCCTCCCCTCAAACTGCGTCTTTGCTTGCATTTCCCGCCGGATAGCTTATTCTTTCCCGAAACTTGTTTTCCAGGAGGGTCTATGCCTAAGATCACGTTCAAGGGGAATGCTGTCACGCTGATGGGACCTGAGCTCAAGGTGGGGGATGCCGCCCCGGACTTCACCGTGGTCGACAACTCCCTCGCCCCGGTCAGCCTCTCCACCTACGCCGGCAAGGTCAAGATCATCAGCGCCGTCCCCTCGCTCGATACCCCGGTCTGCGACACCGAGACCCGCCGATTCAACCAGGAGGCGGCGAACCTCTCGGGCGAGGTGGTGGTCCTCACCGTCAGCGTCGACCTTCCCTTTGCCCAGAAGAGATGGTGCGGGGCGGCCGGAATCGACAAGGTGATCACGCTCTCCGACTATCGCGACCGCTCCTTCGGGCTCGCCTTCGGTGTGCTCATGAACGAGCTGAAACTCCTATCCCGCTCCATCTTCGTTCTGGACCGTGAGAACGTCATCCGCTACATCCAGCACGTGCCGGAAGTGACCCAGGAACCTGAGTACTCCGCCGTGCTCGAGGCGGCACGTCAACTGCTCTAGCGGCAACTGGTGGCACAGCCCGGTGATTGACTCTTCCCCTGACGAATCTATAGTTAGAACTTGTCAAGATTCCAATTCAGGGGAGGAGATCGATGAAACAGAAATGGTCGGCACTACCGCTTCTTGTCCTTGTCTCGCTGGTGTGGGTATCTCCGGGCTCCGCGGCCCAGGTGAAGAAATCGACGGCCGCCGCGAAGTCGACCATCGCCGCCAAAAAGATCGTGCTGACGCCAGATGACCTGCAGTGGAAGGATGGCCCTCCGCAGATACCGAACTCGAAGATGGCGGTGCTCGATGGAAACCCCAAAAAGGCCGGCTTCTTCGTCACGCGGCTGAAGATTCCTGCCGGGGCCAAGATCTCCCCGCACATACATCAGGAGACCGAGAGGGTCACGGTGATTTCCGGCAAGATCTATCTCGCCATGGGGTACAAGCAGCAAAACCCCGCGGTCCTTCCGGCCGGGAGCTATTTCTCCCTTCCTCCCCGGACGGTCCATAACGCCTGGGTGGAGGAGGAGACGGTACTGCAGATCTCCACCACCGGCCCTTGGGGCATGAAGGCCATGGGACCGGGCGACAAAGAGGGTGCTGAAGGGAGCGAATAGCGCTCACCGCGGCAGGTCTCTCCATCATCAAGGAAGGCGGCGCCACCCTCGCGTGGCGCCGCCTTCTTTTTCAGACTACGGTTTGCCGGTTTACCCCCTAAAGGACGCCACGCTTCGCCGTCATCCCGGGGTGCCTCTATCGGGGATACATCTCTGGATTCCCGCTCCCACCCGCGGGAATGACGGAGGGGGGCGAATTGCTGACGCGCAGACTATTTCTGCTCTATTGCCGATAACCGCCAGTTGTTGCTCCCGACCGGCCTCGTGAAGGTCCAGAATTCCTCGAACTTCACAGGTTCCGTCTTGCTGCCGGCTACCACCGCTCCGGTTGAGTCGTCGGTCGTGTAGTCGAGGAGATTGGCATAGATGAGTGTGGTGATGTAATCCTGCCCCGACTCCTGCCATGCCTCCGATATCTCCACGCTCCTCACGGCGATGTTCTCCAGCCTGTTGACCTGCCTCATCCGCAGCAACCGGTCCATCTCCACCCCGAATTCCCTCTTCATCTCATCGGTCAGCAGTCCCGATATCGGTGCCAAGTCGCGGTTCATCCATCCCCCCTGGATCTTGAAGAAGGTGTCCATCACGGAGTCCTTGAAGCGCCTTTCGTCAAAGGAGGGGTCCATCTGCCTGATGTGAGATACTCCCTCCTCCATGGCCGGATATTCAGGGTGGTTGACGACGAAGACCTCGGAAGCCGAGCTGGACCTTATGTCCCGACACTCTTCTGTTCTGGCCAGGACGGGCGCGGTTTCCCTGCGGTTTTTGACGAAGCGGTAAATGAGGTAACCGAGACCGGCAAGGAGGAGGATCTCGAAGATGCCGACCCCGCCACCCATGCCACCCATCCCGCCCGCGCCGGCAAAGCCCAGGCTTCGGAAGAGCATCCCTCCCAGCATCCCGCCTACGATGCCGCCGGCCATGCTTCTCAGGAACCCGCCGCTTGCCGCCTGCTGGAACGGGGTACGGGGAGGCGGTGAAGCCTGCTGCCGGGACGGGGCCGGCTGGGAGTAGGGGGGCGCTTGTCTGGAGTAGCTGCGCGTGCCGCGGCTGCCGACGGAGCGGCTTCCACCGGCTCTCGCATGGGAAGTCTCTTCCAGCACGGTCATGCTGAGGAGCATTACAGCTGCGGCCATGGCGAGAAATTTACCTGAATTCGCTTTCTTCATTTCGTTGCCTCCTGGTGTTGATGGTTGATAGTTCATGTTGCTGGCCTGAAAAGATTACCGGCAGAGCCTCTGCCTCCTGGAGAGCCAGAACTCCAGTGCCTCGCGTACCAGTTCCGATACACTCCTCGAATCTGTTTTGGTGATTTTATCAAGAACCCGTTTCTCCTTGTCCGTCACTCTTAGCGACACGACGTTCTTCAGCACGTTCTTCGGCTTTCTCTTCTGTGACTTACGCTTTGGTTGTTCCTGGTACTGATCCAAGGTGCATTCCATGATCTTCTCCTTTTCCTTCTGCGGCTGTGTGGCTGATGAGGTCAGGGTAATGACGCTGTGTCATCTACGGATGAAAGGATAGCCATCGCCTTGCGAGGTGAGCGGTCGTCCCGGTCGGGGGGCGGCCGCCCGTGCAAAGGTAGGCGACGCTGCGAGGCGGCCAGGAGCCGCGAGGAGACTGTTTCGGACATGCAGAAGATCGGTTGATGACTACTGTTGGTATGACAGTCGTTTGTGGGGCGGAATCCGGGGCCGGGAGCGCGCTGCCTGTGGCGACAGAGAGGTCGCTGCTGCGGATCCCGTAAAACTGGAAAGGTGATGAGAAGTGCTGGTTCTTCAAAGATTTACCTCCGGCTGTGGATTCGCCGGGGTAAAAAAAAGACCTTTACCCTCGGCGCATTGAATCGCTTCAGGTAAAGGTCTTGCTTTTGGTGTTTATTTCGTATCCCAGGGCCCGGGTGTTTCCACCGTGTTGACGAGCCGTGGGTCGGCCATTTCTCCGGCCGATAGCTACTCCCCTTTACATGGCAGGAATATATCCATTGTCCCGCCTCATGTCAAGAGTGCTTTCTCAAATTTATCTGCCGGTTCAGGTCCTGACCCCAAACGACGATGGAATCGGGATGGTGGACCGCTCCCGTGGCGGTGCTACCAGTAGATGAAGGTCCCCAGCGCGCCCATGTTGGCGTCCTGGGTGGCGCCGTTATGCCACTTGTCCTGCGCCCAGGTGTATTCGCCGATGACCTGGACGAATTTGTTGATGTTGTAGGTCAGCGCGACCACGGCTGCCTGCTGTTTCTGGATGTTGAGGTCGGTGTCATCGCCCGCGAGTTCGGCCCTGCTCTGGCCGTAGTTCACGCCCAGCTTCAGTTTCGGGGTCAGCTTGTAGGTTGCCTGGGTGAGATAGCCCCAGTTGATCCTTTCCTCTCCGTTTGCCGACAGGGCATCGGCCCCCTGCATCCCGAGCATCCCCAGGGCCTGGCCGCCGTAGCAGGAGCCAAGGACTTCCAGTCCGCCGAGGCCGACCTGCACGCCGCCTGCTCCGCCGAGCGAAGTGGCGTGACCGCCGGGTTTCACCGCGGCGACGGTATGGGCCGCAGTGGTGGAGCCGTCGGCGTTCAGGGTTGCGGGAACGGTGACGGTCGGTGCGGAGGAGAAACTCGCCTGCTGGTACAGACCGGAGACCCAGGCCTGCATCTTCCCGCCGGTGAAGGTCGTGGCGTAGGAGATCTCCGTCTCCAGCCGCGGCACGTTCCGTATGGTTGCGGCGCCGATGTCGTTGGTGTCGTTCACGCTGAAGGCGACCTTGACCCCTTTGAGATCGGGGGTGGTGTAGCGGAGCTGTGCGCCGAAGTTGGGGTAGAGGTAGCCGTAGCCGATGTGGCCCATGGTCGGTCCGTTGTTCACCGGTCCGACGACGCCGACCCCGAAGAGGGTCATGTCGGACAGGATGTTCTTTGCCTGGTAGAGGTTGATGGCCCGGCCGGCGAGGACCTGGCCGAAGCTGCCGTCTGCCGTCGCGTTGATCTCGCGGAAGTCGATGTTGGGGGAGATGTCGGTACGGCCGCCGCCGTTGTTCTGGATCTGCGGGTACATGCCGAGGCGGACCGCGTAGTCCACGCCGTTGGTGGTGGGGGCCAGGATGTTGACTCCGATGCCGACCGGCAGGAGGCCGGTCCGGACCCTGAACTGCTGCTGCCTCTCTCCCGTGCCGGTCTGGTCCCCGCCCAGCGAGCCTCCTACGACCCCTGCGGGACGCTGTGCCACGGTCTCGTAGGTGCCGAAGACGTTCACGAAGCCGTCGGTGGAGACCTTCCAGCCGTTGAAGCCGCCGACGTCGAATCCGTGTGCTGAAGGTGCCGCGGTCACTGTCAGCAGCAAGGCTGCTGCCGCCATAATCTGCTTTTGTTGCATGTTCCCCCCTGATTGTTGGTGTTCCGTTCCAAAGACAGAAAAAAGCCTGCCCCCTGTACCAGGGAAACAGGCCTCTGGCTCTACTTATCCCTTCTCTAGTGCATACGATGTAATAGAATGGTTTTTTACATAGCAATGCTCGTACCCTTGGCAGTGGTGAATGCCGTTCAGTGTCGGTGCGGGATGAGACTATGCAGAATCAGGGACTATTTCAGATGGAACCGCGGTGTGAGAGAAGATGGCGATCCATGTTCTGTTCTTTAGTGGAACATGTCATGCGGTCCGTTCTGGAACAGGTGTAATCATTTGGGGCACGGCGACGTCCTGCCGCTCGCGTCGCAAAGGCAGCCGCCGTCTGGCCAAGGCTGGGCGCGTGGGGGAGGGTAAAGAAGAGGGGGAGGATGAATTCGATCTTTTTGACCGGAGCCACTTTTACACAAGATTTACTTAAAGTCGGCTAATTTTAAATATAATCTAACTTTGTTTTCCCGGACGCCGCACCGCGGTTAAGAGCCGGCAATGCGACGTCCTTACTTCGGGTCAGTGGAGAATGTCATGAACATTCTTATGGTCTATCCAAGTTACCCCGATACCTTCTGGGGCTTCAGACATGCCTTGAAATTCATAGCCAGGAAGGCGAGCTTCCCGCCGCTGGGCCTTCTTACCGTTGCCGCCATGCTCCCCGAGGCGTGGGAGAAAAGGCTGGTGGATCTGAACGTCCGTCCGCTCTCGGACCCGGATCTTGAGTGGGCGGACTTCGTCTTCATCAGCGCCATGACCATTCAAAAGGATTCCGCCCGGCAGGTGATCGACCGCTGCCTCAAGCTGGGCGTCAAGACCGTCGCCGGCGGGCCTCTCTTTACCTCCTGCCACCATGATTACCCCGAAGTCGACCACCTGGTGCTCGGGGAGGCCGAGCTGACAGTGGCGGGCCTTGTGGCGGACCTGGAGCGGGGCTGCGGGCAACGCATCTACCGCAGTGACGGCTGGGCGGATCTTCGCCAGACCCCCGTGCCGCTGTGGGATCTCGCGGAGCTGAAAAAATATGCCGCGATGAACCTGCAGTATTCGCGCGGCTGCCCCTTCGATTGCGAGTTCTGCGATATCACGGCACTTTTCGGCCGCAAACCCCGGACCAAGGATCTGCCCCAGTTTCTGGCCGAGTTGGACAGCCTCTATGTCCGCGGTTGGCGGGGTGCCGTCTTCATAGTCGACGATAATTTCATCGGCGACCGCGTGAAGCTGAAAAACGTGGTTCTCCCCGCGCTGATCGAGTGGATGGAGCAGAGGAGGCATCCTTTCTACTTCTACACCGAGGCCTCCATCGATCTGTCTGACGATCCGCGCCTGATGGAGCTTATGTGCCAGGCCGGTTTCGAGGAAGTCTTCATCGGCATCGAGACCCCGCATGAGGGGGGGCTGGAGGAAACGGGGAAGGTGCAGAACAGGAACCGCGACCTGGTGGCGTGCGTGAAGACCATCCAGCGGGCGGGCCTGCAGGTGCACGGCGGCTTCATCGTCGGCTTCGACAGCGATCCCCCCGGCATCTTCGACAACCAGATCCGCTTTATCCAGGAGAGCGGCATCGTCACCGCCATGGTCGGCGTTCTGTCGGCGCTAAGGGGGACCAAGCTTCATCAGCGCCTGGGGCGGGAGGGGAGGCTTCTGGGGGATACCTCCGGGGACAATCTCGCCGTCGACCTCAATTTCGTGCCGCGGATGAGGCTTGAACAACTTGTCAGCGGCTACCGGAGGATACTGTCTACCGTCTACTCTCCCAACAACTACTACGAGAGGGTGATGAGCCTGCTGAAGGAGTATCGCCCCTTGAACAAGACGGGATTCCGTATGCAGCGGGGGTATCTGGGCGCACTTTTCAAATCGATGATCGTTCTCGGCGTGCTGGGGAAAGAGCGGCTCCCCTACTGGAAGCTCTTTTTCTGGGCCCTGCTCAGGAAACCGCGGCTTTTCCCCCTGGCCATAACCTATGCCATCTACGGATTCCACTTCCGGAAGGTATCAGAGAGGATCGTGCAGAGCCAACACGCAGCTTGATTCTCTCTTTGTTTCCACATGACCAGGCACAGCGGAAATATTTCATGTCGGAGTCTGGAACATCCTTTCAGATTGGGGTAATGCTGTCGGCGCCTCGCCAGCCCGGTCACATCAGTGCCAGATCCAATAAGCAAAAAGCCGAAACCAGAGACTATCTCGCTCAGCGTCAAACAGCGTCACCACTCCTTTTGACTTTTTCCTGATAAAAGTATAAAAGAGGGGGAGGGAACTAATGGCGTGCTGAAGTGGAGGCTGTGATGGCGCTGAGCGATATAAAGGTCCTCATCGTAGATGACGAAATCTTTTTCCGGAAAGTACTTCGTGACATGCTGACCAAGATAGGCTTTACCGTTGTCGCCGAGGCCGCAGACGGCACCGAAGCTATCGAGCAATTCCGGACCCACAACCCGCACGTCACCATCATGGACATCTACATGGTCGACATGAACGGGATCGAAGCGACCAAGCAGATGCTGGCCATCAACAAGAACGCCAAGGTCATCATAGCCAGTGCTTCCGATGCCGATTACGACACCCAGGCCGCCCTCGATGCCGGCGCCAAGCTGATCCTCCCGAAACCCTTCGCCCCCAAGGAAGTCTACGAAAGCATCCGAAAAGCCCTGACGGGGAAGTAGCATTCCCCAGCATCAAGGAACGTGATTAGTACCAATCTTCCGCCTGCCTCCAAAGCTGTCATTCCCGAAGCGATTCTGATCAGGAACCCAGCTTCTAAACGACGTGAAATCTGGATCCCCGATAAGGGCATTCGGGGATGACAATCTCACGATGTCGTCCCGCTTGCGTCCCCCCTTGAAAAAGGGGACGGGGGATTTGATTCGAGCTGAGCATGTGAGCAGATGTGGCGGTTGAAGATGAGACGATTTTAGTGCAAAAGCGAGAGTCTTTTGCTTGACTGCAGGAGCCGCATTTGCTATAAACAGGATCTCCATTGAGCGGGAATAACTCAGTGGTAGAGTGCAACCTTGCCAAGGTTGAAGTCGCGGGTTCGAACCCCGTTTCCCGCTCCAATAAATCATCAAAAGGGTCCAAGCCGACAAAGCTTGGACCCTTTTTTTATTGCCATCATCTTACCCTCACCTTACCATCACCATGCTCCCCTACCGCCCCTGGCCACTTCGGCGCGCCGAATTTCGCAGTAAGTTGCTGATTTCCCTCGTCCCCCCCCCAAGATCCCTCACATAGCTAATGGTTGACACAATGCCTCTTCAGGGTGTAAAAATTGGACACTTTTGCAATGATATTGGAGTATTAGAGATGATGGCGGTGTGTCTGAAGGAACTGGGGCTATGAC
>NZ_JBXKJL010000163.1:0-2399 GCF_056994735.1 Geomonas sp. | reverse complement strand
ATACGGGTCAGCCCGGCCGGACAACGCTCCCTGGTCGATGTCCGCTCCACCTCGCGGGTCGGCATGAGCGATCTTGGCACCAACGCCAGGAGGATCCGCGCCTACCTGGCAAAGCTCTCTCACAAGGACAGATAACTGGAGCATCGGCGTGAAGAAGATTAGCGGCAGGGATTACTTCTTTCTCGGCATCGTGGCTGTGATGGTGGCGTTTTTATCTTTCGGCTCCGGTAAAGGGAAGGGGAAGAGTGTCCCCAGGGATGAGCGCCACCACCCTATCTACGATGCGCTGAAGACGGGAAGGACCCAGGCCGAGACCGAGCTGATTTGCGCTACCTGCCATGGCAAGAGCTTCATCCCCCTGCCGAAAAACCACCCTCCGAAGGAGCAGTGCCTTATCTGCCATCTCCTCGCCTGACTTTTTCTCATCATCTGCCGCCTATTTAAGCTTTCCTTCGCCTTAGCCGCCAAAGCCCTCTTTATTCCGCTCCCTCCGTAAAAGCCAGCAAATCAACCACATCAGGAACTTACTCCCTCCTTTGCCCTGCCGGCATCACGAGATTCCGGTGCTGGCACACCTCCTGCTATCTCCCCCTCATCTCAGGAAGTTCATTGGCGAGTGCTTCGCGCAACAACGTGGTTGTGCCGGCCTCGTGGGAGGCGGTCATGAGCAATGTTACACAGAAACCGGTTTTCATCGGAGATACCACCTTGCGTGACGGGGAGCAGACCGCAGGGGTCGTGTTCAGTGCTAAAGAGAAAATTTCCATCGCCAGAAATCTCGATGCCATGGGGGTCCACGAACTGGAGTGCGGCATCCCCGCCATGGGGAAAGAAGAACGCAGCGCCATCCGCTCGCTGGCGGACCTTGGGCTGTCGGCGAGGCTCATCACCTGGAACCGGGCCCTTATTCCCGACATCGAGGCCAGCCTGTCCTGCGGCATCACCGCTGTCGACATCTCGCTTAGCGTCTCCGACATCATGATCCGGAACAAGATCAACAAGAGTCGCGACTGGGTCAAGGACCAGCTCAAGCGCGCACTGGGCTTTGCAAAGGAGCATGGGCTTTACGTGTGCGTGGGAGGGGAGGATGCCAGCCGTGCCGACATCCCGTTTCTGGTAGATCTTATGACCATCGCACGGGACAACGGCGCCGACCGTTTCCGTTTCTGCGACACGCTCGGGATTCTTGATCCTTTCACCATGTTCTCGAAGGTGAGCCAGTTGTCGTCCTCGGTGCCGGAACTGGATATCGAGGTACACACCCACAATGACTTGGGAATGGCCACTGCCAACGCCCTTGCCGGGGTGCGGGGCGGCGCCAGTTACATCAGCACCACCGTCAACGGACTTGGCGAAAGGGCCGGCAACGCGGCGCTTGAGGAAGTGGTCATGGCGCTGAAAGTCGCCTGCGGCATCGATGTCGGCATCGACACCCGTCGCCTCTGTGCGGTCTCCCGCCTGGTCGGCCGCGCCTCTAACCGTGAAGTGCCGGCCTGGAAGGCGGTGGTGGGCGAAAGGGTCTTTTCACACGAGTCGGGCCTCCACGCCGACGGCGTACTGAAGAATCCGAGCAACTATGAAGGGTTTCCGCCCGAAGAGGTTGGGCTCACCCGGCATATCGTGGCCGGCAAACACTCCGGCACAAATGGGATAGTGGAGAGCTACCGGCAGATCGGGATCCCGGTTTCCAGGGAGGAGGCGCGGCAGTTGATCTCAAAGGTCAGGAGCACCGCGCAGCGCCTGAAGGGGCCCCTTGAGCCGAAAGATCTGCTTAGTTTGCGTGAGTCACTGGCGGCTGCTTGAAGACGTGAAGACGTGAAGACGTGAAGGGTGAAAGGTGAAAGGTGAAAGGTGAAACCCGTTCGTGCTGAGCCTGTCGAAGCACGCATCCTGTAGGTGTAGCCGGTAACGCTGAAGTCTGAGCCGGAAGTCAGAAGAAGGAAGAGGGAAGGCTGATTAATTGTTAGGCAGGTGCCTCGGTATACAACTCGGAAGGATCATGCGGAAGAGGTAAAGGATACAAAAACAGCAAGTTACAAGTTGGCACAGTACCTGCTAAGAGAGATGACATAATCGAAAGAATACAACGAAGTATTCGACCTGCAGTTGATGGCAAAGGCGCCCACCGTAAGTAATAACGGAGCGCCTTTTTTGTTTCAGAAGGCCTCGTAAATTCAAAGCAGCCACGCACCTCAACCTACCGGGAAAGCAATCATGTCAGGTCGCGGGTTCGTCAGGAAGGCTGACGAAGGTGACCAAGCGGTTCAATCTCCGGTCGGAGCGGGTCAGCGGGGCAAAAAAAGGAGAGGGAAAATGAGACAGATCGCGATTTACGGAAAAGGCGGCATCGGGAAGTCCACCACCACCCAGAACACTGTAGCGGGACTCGCTTCCATCGG
>NZ_JBXKJL010000162.1:0-4183 GCF_056994735.1 Geomonas sp. | reverse complement strand
GTGACGATATCGGAGAGTGCGGGGACCGCGACGGGGGTGCTGCGCTGGGTATTGGTACCGTCCCCCAGTTGCCCCAGGGCGTTGTCCCCCCAGGAGAGGACGGTGCCGTCGCGCCGCACGGCGAGGTTGTAGTTGGCGAGGCCTCCCGAGGCCATGCCCACTACCGAGGAGAGGACCGGGATCATGATGGGTGCAACGCGCTGGGTGTTCGTTCCGTCGCCAAGCTGACCGTAGGTGTTATTGCCCCACGTCCAGGTGATGCCATCAACCAGCGCCCCCGTGTGACTTTTCCCCACCAGCAAGGAGGAGGTGGGGACCGCCTTTTCGAAGTCGGCCCAAACCGCCTGCTGTCCGTTCATGGTCACGGTGCAGTTCCCGGTACCGCTGCAGGCCCCTCCCCAGCCGCTGAAGACCGAGCCGGAATCGGGCGTCGCGGTCAGGGTCACCACCGCGCCGGTGTCGTAGAGCGGGCTGCACAAGCCGCGGCAGGTTCCCCCGGGGACGAAGCTGACCGTCCCGGTGCCGGTGCCGATCACGCTGTAGTTGAGATAGACCGGGTTGATGCCAATGAGGTACTGGGCACCCGTGGCGCCGTTGTTCGTCTCGCTGGTTTCCGGGATGACGTTGGCCGGATCAACCAGCGCAGTCATGAAATAATATCCGGTGGGGACAGTCCCCGGAGCCGGTGCCGCGACCGTGCCGGTCAGGGTCACCTCGGCGCCTGCCGTGATGCTCCCGGCATCGAGCAAAGCGATCGGGTAGTCATCGGCCGAGGCGACTGCGTCGGCCGAGAAATAGAGGCCGACGGCCGGGGCGACGTTGGAGCCGCCGTTGTTCTTGACCTTTATGGTGTAGGTCACGTTGCCGTCGATCATGCTCCCCGAGAAGGAGGTGATGGTCAGGTCCGGGCCGTAGACAATGCCGCCCACCTTCAGGTTGTTTCCCTCATCGCTCTCCTTCACCGTGTTGTTGATATCGGCGACGGCGGTGAGGTAGTAGCTCCCCGGGGGGAGGTTGGAGGGAACGGCGACCGTGCCGGTAAAGACCACCTGGTCCCCCGCCGGGAAGTACCTGCCCGGGTAGTTCTTATCGGTGGCGGTAAAGGTGGTGACCAGGTACTGGGTCGGCGCCCCCACCGGGTCGGTGGTGAGGTAGATGCCGGTGACCGAGGAACCCGCGTCGACGTTGCCGGTGTTGTTCTCCGTCAGGCTGTAGGTCAGGTTGGTCCCCGTGACCGTCCCTGAGAGGGCGTTGATGGCCAGGTCGCGGCTGATGGTGTACTGGCTGCCGACGATGGCGTTGTTGGCGGTGTCGGTCTCGTTGGTGGACTTGTCGTAGTTGACGACACCCGTCAGGTAATAGGTCCCGCAGGGGATCGAGTTGGGGACGTAGAAGGAGCCGGTTGCGGTTTTTTCCGTCCCGCCGTCGACCGTCCCCGCGGTGAGGGCATAGACATAGTAATGGTCGGTGGAGGAGAGGGCATCCGGTGAGAAGTAGAGCCCCACCTTCGCAGAGGGATTCCCGACCGTGTTGTTCTGCACCTTCACCGTGTAGGCAAGGGAACCGAGGTTCAGGGTGGCGTCGAGGCCTGTGGGGGTGAGGTCATAGATCGCGGGTGCGTTGTCGAAACGGGCGCTGATGATGTCGTTGTCGTTGCCGTTGTAGCGATAGCCGGCAACGGTGAAGCCTCCGCTATCGGCGGCAATCCCCAGCACCCCGTCCTGCCCGCCTGCGTCGAGCCTCTGGAAGGGGAGCTGGTTCCCTGAGCTGTCGAGAGTCTGGATGGCTATACCGTGGGCCCAACTGGCCCCCTCCCCTGCCAGGTAAACCTTCAGGCCGGTAGCGGCAACCACTTCAGGCACGCCCGAGAACCCGGTATAGGTCCAGGACTCGGCGCCGGCGGCGGAGAACTTTTTCAGCTGCCGGTAGTAGCCGTCGGTGACGACATACAAATCTCCCGCCGCATCTACCGCCACAGATTTTATGTATGTTTCCTGACCGCCGTTGACGACGCCGGTTGACCAGGCCACGTTGCCGGAGCCGTCGAACTTCACGATCAGCCCCTGGTCCACCGTCCCGGAGACGCTGCTTACCGCGGCCCTGCCCCCCACCACGATATTGCCGGTGCCGTCGATGGCTATGGCACTGCCGTATTCGCCGATGGCGGTCGTGTCATGGCTTCTGGTCCAGAGGGTGTTGCCGTCGGCGTCGTACTTGCTCAGGAGCACCCTGTCGCCCACGCCGGGGTCGTAGGTGCCCACGGTATAAACGTTGCCACTCGAATCCGTGGCGATTCCATAGGCGCCGTCGTCACCCCCGCGGTCCCAGCTCTTGGCCCACAGGAGGTTGCCGGTGGCATCGTACTTCAGGAGCAGATGGTTCGCGATCACTCCCGAAGCGCCCGCGACATAGATGTGGCCGGCGCCATCGGTGGCGACGGAACGGCCGAAGTCATCCTCTCCCCCGTCGTAGCTTCTGCTCCAGACGAGGTTCCCGGCCGTATCGTACTTCAGCAGGATGACATCCCAGGTGGTGCCGTTGTAGGTCTGTCCGGTCACGTAGGTGTTGCCGGCAGCGTCGGCGGCCACGCCCAGAGCCTGATCATTGAGGTTGTTGTCGCCGTCGTAGATCCGCCCCCATTTCTCGTCGAACCACCCGGAGCCGTTGACCACCAGGCTAATGGTCCCGGTGGCCGTGGTCCCGTTGGAGTCGGTGACTTGGGCGGTGAAGGAGAAGGTGCCGGTGGCCGCCGCTGTTCCGGAGATCAAACCGGTGGCGGAATCGAGCGTCACCCCCGCGGGAAGGGCTCCCGCCGTGATGGCCCAGCTGTAGGAAGTGCCTCCGGTGGCGACCAGCGCCTGGGAGTACGGGTAATCCTGCCGGGCCTCGGGGATGTAGGGCACCACCTTGAGCTTGTTATAGGTGAGACTCTGGGATCCCGCCGGCGAGGAGAAGGTCAGGGTGACCGGGAAGGCGGACGGCGTCCAGGGTCCGGTGAAGGTACCGTCGCCGTCGGGGTCGGTCAACTCCAGCGAAGTGCCGTCCGTGCCGGAAACGGTAACCGCCCCGGAAGGAGAGGCGCAGTTGATGCTCAGGGCGGAGAGCGTGTAGCTCATCCCCGTCTGCATATTCGAGGGAAGCGGGTTCACGATGAAGAGCGGCTTGTTGCTGCAGGCCGGTGAGCCGACCGACCCGAAGGCGTTGATCCTCCTGCCGGTGAGGCTTTTCCCGTCCAGGGAGCCTACGGCATCGCCGCCCGAGAGGATCAGGTTCTTGAGCTGTTTCCAGTCCCTGGCCGGGTCCTGGGCCTTGAGCAGGGCGGCCAGGCCGGTGACGTGCGGGGCGGCCGTCGATGTTCCCGAGAGGGCCGCATAACCGGAGGTATCGCCATAGACGTTGATGGCTGACATGGTGCTGAGGATGGATGAGCCGGGGGCTCCGACATCGACGGACCTTTTCCCGTAGTTCGAGGAGGAGACGAGGTGGTCCAGCGAATCGGTTGCCGCCACCGAGATGATGTTGGGAAGGTCGTATCCCGCCGGATAGGAAGGGGATGAGTCGATGTTGGCGCCGTCGTTGCCTGCCGCGGCCACGAAGAGGATATCGGGCTGGGCGTTGATGGCATCGTAGAGGGCTTGGGAGTAGCCGCTTCCGCCCCAGCTGTTGTTGGTGGCGACGATGTTGACTCCCCGGCTCTTGAGCGCCTTGACGTAGTCGAGGCAGGAGATGGCGTCGCTGGTCGTGCCGGAGCCGCTGGCTCCGAGTGACTTGCAGGCGATGATCTTTACCGACCAGTTGACTCCGGAGACGCCGACCCCGTTATTACCGACGGCCCCGATAGTGCCGGCCACGTGGGTGCCGTGACCGTGATCGTCCATCGGGTCGCCGCTGCCGGTGATGGCGTTGATTCCGTAGAGGTCGTTGACGTAGCCGTTACCGTCGTTGTCCAGCCCGTTGGCCGGGACTTCCCCGGGATTGACCCACATGTTGGCCTGCAGGTCGGGGTGGTTGTAATCGACCCCGGAGTCAATCACCGCGACCACGGCGTCGGGGCTGCCGGTGGTGCTGTTCCAGGCCGACGGCGCGTAGATCTTGGCCATGCCCCACAGGTTGCCGTACTGGGCGTCGTTCGGGACCACCTGGGCCTGGTAGAGGAAGTTCGGCTCCGCGTACTCCACCGAGG
>NZ_JBXKJL010000161.1:0-2318 GCF_056994735.1 Geomonas sp. | reverse complement strand
CGTCGTCAAGAGAACTCCGTGAGGTTGTCGATGCACCCCAAATACCGGAATGTTTTCTTCATCCTCTTTACCCTGTCCGGCTTTTCAGGCCTTATCTACGAATCGATCTGGACCCACTACCTCAAGCTCTTCCTCGGCCACGCCGCCTTCGCCCAGACGCTGGTCCTGGCCATTTTCATGGGAGGCATGGCCATCGGCTCCTGGCTGTCGAGCAGGTACTCCGGCCGCTGGACCAACCTCTTGAAAGGCTATGCGCTGGCTGAAGGGATAGTCGGGATCGGCGCCCTCGCCTTCCACGACGTCTTTACCAGGACCATGGAGTGCTCCTACTCGAGCATCATCCCCCGCCTCGCCAGCCCCGAACTGGTCACAGCCTACAAATGGACCGTCTCGGGCCTCCTCATCCTTCCGCAATCGGTGCTGCTGGGGATGACCTTCCCGCTCATGAGCGCAGGACTGCTTCGTCTCTTCCCCGACAGGCCCGGCAGGTCGCTCTCCCTGCTCTATTTCACCAACAGCATCGGAGCGGTCGTTGGCGTGCTGGCCAGCGGCTTCGTGATGATCAAGCTCTGGGGGCTGCCGGGGACAATCCGCATCGCCGGTCTCATCAACGTAGCGCTGGCCCTGGCGGTGTGGATGCTGGCGGCTAAATCGTCGCCCCACTCTTCTCCTGGTGCGACGGCTCCGAGCCCCGGGGGGAAGAGCCCCTCTTCACGGCTCTTCCTGGCCGCGTCGCTCGTCACCGGCGCCGCCTCGTTTATCTATGAAGTCGGTTGGATCAGGATGCTGAGCCTGGTCCTGGGCAGCTCTACCCATGCCTTCGAACTCATGTTGAGCGCCTTCATTTTCGGGCTGGCCTGTGGCGGGCTCTTCATCCAGTGCCTGATCGACCGCATCGCCCTTCCCGTCCGTTTTCTGGCCAAGGTCCAGGTCATCATGGGAGTGTTGGCGCTATCGACCCTGGTCCTTTACGGCGACACCTTTTCCGTGATGCAGTGGCTGGTGGAAACGCTCGCTAAGGATGATAACGGCTACACCATCTTCAACCTTTCCAGCAGCGCGATGGCCATTGCCATCATGCTCCCGGCCACTTTTTTCGCGGGGATGACACTGCCGCTGATCACGGTGGCACTGATGAGGGATGGTCATGGGGAAAAGAGCATCGGCGCAGTCTATGCCGCCAACACCGTGGGGGCGATAATCGGTGTCTTCTTCGCCATCCACCTGGGGATGCCGCTTCTGGGGCTGAAGGGGCTGATAACCGCCGGCGCGGTGCTCGACATCGGCCTTGGCCTCGTTCTCTTCTGGAGTGCCGCCTCCGGGTACCGCGGCAGCAGGGTTCCCGCCGCCGTCAGCTGCTGCTCCCTCGCCGCCGTGGCCGCCACCATCACCTTCGTCCAGCTCGACCTGTACAAGATGGGTTCAGGCGTCTACCGGCAAGGCATCCTCTTATCCAGCAACGGCTTCCGCCATCTCTACCACCACGACGGCAAGACCGCTTCCGTCGACGTCTTCCAGGACGGCTTGGGATCGATGCGGATCAACACCAACGGCAAGACCGACGCCACCATCATGATGAACCGGGAGCGCTCGGCCGGAATGGACGAATCGACCATGACCCTTCTGGCCGCCATTCCCATGGCCCTCCATCCCCGGGCCTCGACCGTCGCCACCATTGGACTTGGCTCCGGCATGACCTCGCAGGTCCTGCTGGATAACCCCGCCATCAGCAGGGTCGACACCATCGAGATCGAGGAGGGCATGGTGGCGGCGGCCAGGAATTTCAGGCCCATGGTGGAGAAGGTCTACACCGACCCGCGCAGCACGATCCATATCGACGATGCCAAAACCTTCTTCTCGACCCGGCAGGCGAAGTACGACATCATCATCTCTGAGCCGTCGAACCCGTGGGTCAGCGGGGTCTCGGGTCTCTTCTCGGAAGAGTTCTACCGCCTGATCAAGCGCCACATAAGTGACGACGGTATCTTCGTGCAATGGGTGCAGCTCTATGAGATCGATACCGAACTGGTCTGTTCGGTTCTGAAAGCCGTATCGGCCAACTTCTCGGACTACGCCATCTACGCCGCCGATGACCGCGATATCATCATCGTCGCCAAAAAGCATGGCCAGGTCCCGGCTCCGGATATCGGCCCGCTGACGACCCCGGCGGTGGCTGCGGCGCTGAAGCGGATCAGCATCGGGGGAGTGCAGGACATAGAGCTGCGGAAGGTGGGAGAGAAGAGGCTCCTGGACAAGCTGCTGGCCTCGATGCCGGTACCGGCCAATTCGGACTTCTTCCCGGTGCTCGACCAGCATGC
>NZ_JBXKJL010000160.1:0-1503 GCF_056994735.1 Geomonas sp. | reverse complement strand
CGGCAGCCGCATGCTGGGAACAAACAGCATGATATTGTACATTAACGCGGCATACTTGTCTTTAATTTTCAAGTTAATTTATTTTCACAGCCTTGAAGAATAAGTCAATCTTGATGAAAAATTATTACAGCCTGCACTTCCAGTGGCACAACTGCGGCTAATAGATTAAAGGAGATCGAGATAGCATGAGACAGAGCATCATGTAGTTAAGGAAACGATAAAACAGCACGACTCTTTTCATAAATGGGGGCTAAGTAGGAAAAGCTGGATGCTGTATGGCTTGACTACAGCCGCATCTCGTAGCCGGGATAATCAATGCCTCTGCTGGCATGGGGTGGCTGGAGCGTCCCCGATGGGCGACTGTCGCGCAGTCGGGGACGCCCCGGCAGGAGTTGTCTGCAAGGCTTCGGACCTACTTCTCCTTCTCCGCCTTTTCGGGCGCAGGCTCGGACTTGAGCCCCGCCGGATGGTCTACCAGCACCTGATGATCGGCCCGGGCCTTGTACCAGTCCAGCGGCCGTTGGGTCTGCTCCTTGAAGGTGTTGAGGGACTCGTCCCGCAGCTTTGCAGCCTCTTGGTCGGCCTGCGCCACCAGGATCTCGTCGACAACCTGGGGACACGAGGCGACGGAACCGGGTCTCGCCTCGATCTCCTCGCGTACGCTCGGCGTCACCTTCGGGTCCTTGGCGACCATCATCTTGAAGTCGATGGAGAAGTTCGTGTAGGTCTCCAGCATGCGGAAGATCGCCGAGTCGCCCATGGGGCCGCTCGGGCGCTCGTCGGGCAGCGGCGAGACTTTGCCGTTCTCGATCTTCGCGCGCCCCACCATCTCGCAGCCGGTGCCGTTGTCTGTCGTGTAGCCCAGGTTGTCGGTGATGACGGAGAGGACGGTAGGCACGTTTGCCAGGTCCCAGTGGGCAAGGAGGCCGACCTCGCCGTCCGGCAGCGGCCTCAGATCGTCGATGCTCATGGCCAGCACCCGCGACCAGGGAGGGACCGGCCTCGTGCGCTTGCGGGGGGGAAGCCCCTTGACCAGCCGGCGCAGGGAGTCGTCGAAGAGGTTGGTCGCCGTTTCCGCCTCGCCCAGCACGTTCACGCAGTGCGAGTTCGGGATGTCGAGGATTTCGGTGACCATGTCGTAGTAGTCGTCCCTGGTGACCACCCCGAAGCGGCCGCGATACCCGCCGCCGTCGCAGATGCGGCTGCCGGCGGGCAGCTTGAAGGTGATCTTCTTGCGGCGGCAGGCCTGGAAAAAGTAGACGAAAGCCGAGGTGGCGCCGATCAGAGCCACCGGCACCCCGCTCGCTTCGGACTCGCGCAGGGCCTTCAGAAGCGCCTTCACGTTGATGCCGCTCTTTCCCAGAAGGAACATGCTGTCGGGCGTGCCGAAGGCCTGCCGGGTCTGGTCCATGCCGATGGCCATCCCCATGGAGGGGGCGAGCTCCGGGCTCGGGGCCAGGATCAGGATGCGGCAGCGCTTCCCCTCCTCGAAGTCGGGGAAGA
>NZ_JBXKJL010000159.1:0-27235 GCF_056994735.1 Geomonas sp. | reverse complement strand
CTTACATCTTCCTGCTGTCATAGGCCCAGTGCAACAGGGCCTGGCGCTGTTTCCGGCGGCAGCCGAGATCACCTTTCCTGCAGTTCTTCTTCAACTGCGAGATGTGCCTCTTCATGGCTTTCCACCTCTTGATCTGCCGTTCATCGTCAGCGCAGCGCCTCCCCATGTAGTAGCGGCAGTACCACTGAAACCACCCCCTCGGGTCCTCGTGGTAGATCCACCCTTTCGCGCGCCAGTAGGAGAGCGGCTTCGAGGCGTTCACCCCGAAGCAGTTCAGCTCGGGGGCATGGCGTTCGTGACAGAGCCTGGCCTCGTCGAACCACTCAGGCGGGAACTCATTTCTGCAGTCGGTCAGGTATTTGCCGCCGAAGATGCCGAGCTTCAGCATCTCCTTCGGGGTCAATTCGGGCTTGAAGTCCGGATGAAAGTTCTCTCCCTGCGGTTCGGTGAGGAAGTAGACGTACTCCCGCTGCATCAGGTCGTTCACCACGACTTCGGTAGGGATCATAAGAGGCCTCGCGACATGAGTTATGGGATGTGTTCGACAAACCTTCGAAGCCGGCGAGGTTGAGCGGCCGGCGGTCAGCCGTGACAGGGATCAACAATGGCATCCCACGTCTGCCAATAGTGTTATCATGGGCGGTGGAGGAAGTCACCTCCCCGACTGAGGGGGAAAGGAGACAGGCAATGGCAGGACAGTGTTCACATATGGGCGAGGTTAAGGAACCGGCCCCTAAAACGAATGGCTGCGAGGAATGCCTGAAGACAGGCGACTCCTGGGTCCACCTGCGCCTGTGCGAGTCGTGCGGCCACGTCGGCTGCTGCGACAGCTCGAAAAACCGGCATGCCACCGGCCACTTCCATACCACGAAACACCCCGTGATCAGATCGTTCGAGCCCGGGGAGAACTGGCGCTACTGCTACGTCGATGAACAGATGGGGTAATCTGCGCGAGCGCAGACCCCGGAGGTGCATCATGGAATACGAACCATGGCCCGCCCTGCCGCTGGCCGAGTGGGAAAAAACATACGCCACATTGCACATGTGGACCCAGATTGTCGGGAAGGTCGCCCTTGCGTTGACGCCGACGGTGAACCATTGGTGGAACGTGGCCTTTTCCGTCACGCCGCGGGGGCTCATGACTCCGACCCTTCACTATCAAGAGAAAGGCTTCCGCGTCGAATTCGACTTTATCAAGCATCAACTGCTGGTGAACTGTGACAACGGGATGGTGGCGTCGATGGCCCTGGCCCCCTGCTCCGTTGCTGAATTCTACCGGAAATTCATGACCACGCTGAGCGAAATGGGAATCCAGGTCAAGATCTGGACGCTCCCCCGCGAAGTCGACAATCCTGTTCCCTTCGAGAACGACCAGGACAACAACTCCTATGACGCAGAGTACAGCACCAGGCTGTGGAGGATCCTGTTCGAGGTCGACAAGGTCTTCAGCCAGTTCCGGACCCGGTTCGTGGGCAAATGCAGCCCGGTAAACTTCTACTGGGGAAGCTTCGACCTCGCCGTGACCCGGTTCTCCGGCAGGCGGGCGCCTGAACGTGAGGGAGCGGATCCGGTAACCCGTGAGGCCTATTCCCATGAGGTGATAAGCCACGGGTTCTGGCCCGGTCAACGGTCCGCAGCCTCTGACATCAGCTCGGAAGGCCGCATCAGCGCCCCGGCCTTTTACTCCTACGCGGCGCCGGAGCCGGCCGGGTTCGGGGAATCCCGGATAAGCCCGCCGGAGGCCTTCTACAGCCCCATAATGAAGGAGTGGATCCTGCTGTACGATGATGTGCGGATGGCCGATTCCCCCGAGCGGAAGCTGCTGGAGTTCATGCAGAGCACCTATGACACCGGGGCCAATCTTGCCGGGTGGGACCGCCCGTCACTGGAGCGGGTTTAGTCCCGGGGCAGGAAATTATTGTTGCTTTACATGGTCTTTGCCCACGATACAATTTGCTCAGCCTGTTTCCGAAAAAGGTAAAGCTGGAGCGATCCAGTGACACAAGCTCACGGACCCGTTACGACAGGAAGCCGGGCTGCCAAAGAAACATGTGGATTAAAGAGCCAAGCCGCCCTCCCAACGGGCGGCTTTTTCTTTACCAAAGCACCCGATGTAACAGAACTTTCCTTGCAATAAAATCTGTACTGACAGAAGTGACACATTTATCGACCACAGCCACCTCGAGTTGAATGATTCCTTTCACTCTCAACAATGATGGAAAGGAGGCAAGATGAGCGACCAGAGTTTCGAGATCGGATTAGTCGGTGCCGGGGCAATTTCAGCCGGCGCCTATACAGGCGGAGTCGTCGATTTCCTCGTCCAGGCCCTGGACCGCTGGTACGCAATCAAAGGTGAAAACAAGGATGTCCCTCCTCATGACGTCAAGATATCTGTCTTTTCCGGCGCGTCCGCCGGCGCTATGACAGCCGCTCTCGCTACCGCCTACATGGGGTCGGACCAGCCGCCGGTGACCAATGAAGCCGAAGGCCACTCGAACAAAGGACGGAACAAGCTTTTTGATTCGTGGGTGGACCGAATCGACATCTCCAGTCTCCTTCAATGCGCGGACCTGGCCGCTGACGGCACTCCCGTGCTGTCTCTGCTCGATTCGTCCGTTCTCTCCGACATCGCCAATCACGGCCTGACAGTCACGCCGTCGGCAAGGAGAAGGCCATACCTGGCGGAAAATTTCGAGCTCATTCTTACCGTCACCAATCTGCGCGGGGTTCCGTACGGGTTCAAGCTCATAGGTGACAGGGAGACTACCTATGAGATGTCGTTACATGCCGATTACGTTCAGTTCCGGATCAACGACACCGGGAAAGGCGCCCTTCCCGACCGCTACGTGATGAGCTGGGCGGATTTCGCCGGTTCCTCCCCCGTGATGGAAAATCTGAAATTGGCAGCCCTGGCCTCCGGCGCGTTCCCGTTCGGCCTGGCGCCGAGAAACCTGGCTCACACCATTGCCGGCAGTGGCCAAGCCGACTGGTACAGTTCCCGACAATGGCCGATACCTACGCCGCAAAGCGTGAATCCGCACCGGTGCGTGACTCCCGAGTGCATCCCCCCGACCTGGGAGCAGATCGGGCCCGGTTTCGAGTTCAAGTTCCAGTGCGTTGACGGTGGCGTGATGAACAACGAGCCGCTGGAGCTGGCCCGGAAGCTTCTAGCAGGCTCAGCGGAACGAAATGCCCGCAAGGGGGAAGATGCCTACAAGGCGATCCTCCTGATCGACCCCTTCCCCAACACCTCGACGTTCGATCCCGAATATGCTGCCGCCCCCGATCTCGCCAAGTTGGCCATGAGCCTGCTGACGGCCCTGAAGAACCAGGCCCGCTTCAAGCCGGACGAGCTGGTCTTGGCGGCAAGCGAGGAGGTTTACTCCCGATTCATGATCGCGCCCAGCCGGGATGGCGAGCGCTATCCCATCGCCTGCGGTTCGCTGGGCGGATTCGGTGGATTCCTGAAGAGGGACTTCCGCGCCCACGATTACTTCCTGGGAAGACGCAATGGTCAGAAATTCCTGCGGGATCATTTTGTCCTGCCGGAACGGAATCCCCTCTTCTCCGGCTGGAGTGACGAGATGAAGAAGGCCTACTGTGCGCGCGACGCTGCCGGGGCTCCCAAGAAGAGGAACAACGAGCTCCTCCTGCCCATAATACCCCTGGTGGGGGAGATAAAGGCCCCCTGCTACCAGCCGACTTGGCCCCGTTACACCGACAAGGACCTCGCCCAGCTCACGAAGCAGATCGACAAGAGGGTTGATGTGGTTCTCGACCACCTGGTCGACCAGTATTTCAAGACCAACCACCCCTTCGTCCGCTTCGCCGCCGGTCTCATTATCGGCCGGAAGAAGAAGGACATTGTGAAGTACGCTGAAGAAAGGGTGGCTGCCGAGTTGAGGAAGATGAAGCTGATGACCTGACGGTAGGGCAGAGCCGCCGCACGGGATCACGAGCGGGTGCATCGGGTCGGCGCCCATCTGCCGCGTTCTGCACTACTGTGTATAATATAAACCGTGCGTGGGATGGCAGTTCATGATTCAACAGCAGGTATGTCATGACCGAGAAAGAGTGCATGTTCACCATCATGACCTACAACGTCCATCGCCTGGTCGGCAATGACAGGCACAGGTCTGCTGCACGTATAGCCGAGGTAATCGAAACGTATCACCCTGACATCGTCGCCCTCCAGGAACTGCCGGGAGCGAGGTTCCGTCCCGAAGAGGGTGGAACAGCACAAGAGCTGGCCCATGAATTCGGGCTGCTGGAGAAGTCGCGGGGACTGATCCATCAAGAGAGGGAACGAAACGGAAACGTGGTATTCAGCCGCTATCCCATGCGCCTGATCAGGGCAGGCGGTCTCCATCCTGCCACCAAACGCCGGTCGATCGTGCCGCGGGGTGTACTTTGGGTGGAGATCGATGTTGATGGGCATGCCCTGCAGCTGGTGAATACCCATCTGGGGCTGACTCCACCGGAACGCGCCTCCCAGACCAAGGTCCTGGCCGGTCCGGAGTGGCTGCAGCATCCGGACTGCCGGCCCCCGGTCATTCTCTGCGGCGACTTCAACCTGCTTCCCAGTTCACCCCTTCATAAGCGCCTCAAGGACATCGTTAACGACAAGCAGGAGAGCCTCGGCTTCGGGCACACCGAGTGGACATTCCCGAGTCATTACCCGATAGTCAGGTTTGACCATCTCTTCGTCTCGCCAAACCTCGTCGTCGAGAGCGTCCAGATCCCCCAGACAAAGCTCACCCGGGTCGCCTCGGACCACCTCCCGCTGGTGGTGAAACTCCGCATCCAGTGACTTCCGGCTCGGCTGCCCGGGTCGGGGTAGGTGCCGGTGAAGATAGCCCTAAAGTTTGGAGCGGTAAGGCCGAAGAGGGCATATTATCAACCACCTGTGATGGGAAATGGAGAGCGAGCTATGAGCGAATACCTGGAGATGCCTGATGGCATGGAAGTGCAGGAAGTCATCATCGAGAGGACACTGCAGAGTACCGGCGCGCTGTTGGAAGTCTGTCTGGTGAAACACGGAAGCCAATACGAAGCCGCCCTGTTCTTCGACAAAAAGTACAAGCCCGGCCCGCCCCTGCCTCGCCCCCTGGATTCTCCCTCCGGCCAGTCGACCCACTGGATGGGGGTTCGTCCCAAGGTCGGGCTGACGCAGGAGGAGGCGGAGAAGATTGACTACGAGGTAACCGGCGTCAACGCCCTGCATCGGATCCAGATGAGGGATGAATGGGGCAGCCAGGCGTACTGAGTAAGGGAGCGACGAGTATCCTTTGAAATCCCCTCTCCGGGCAGGTGAGGGGATTTTTTTTGGTCCGACAAGAGCAAATCCCCCCTGTCCCCCCTTTGTCAAGGGGGGGACGTTAGGGCGGCGGCGGAGATCACCTCGGCCTCGTGTCAGGTCCCACTGACAGTCGCATTAGGTCCCACTGACAGCCGCGTTAGGTCCCACTGACAGCGGCATTCGACCGCATGGACAGTCGCTGAGTCAGAGATCATGGACGACCTCGTGGCCGCTGACAGGTCCACATCCCCCTCTCCATCCGGGAAGGGAGTGCAGGGTGACGGCTCTAAGCTGTTAAAGGAGGGAAATGCGATCGGATGTGATGAAGGGTCGTTGAGATTGACGGCAATGATCGGTGACGAGTAAAGGACTGTTCTGCGGAGGAACCTTACGGCTCGTTCTTCTCGCTCTGATCGGAGAGGAGGACGATGTCGACCCGGCGGTTCTGCTGGCGCCCCTCGTCGCTGCTGTTGTCGGCAACCGGGCGATACTCGCCGTAGCCGGTAGCCGACATCTTGCTCGGATCGAAGTCGTCCTGCTTGGCCAGATACTGAAGGAGGTTGGTCGCGCGCGCGGTCGAGAGCTCCCAGTTCGAGGGAAAGTCGTGCGAGCTGATCGGTATGTTGTCGGTGTGTCCCTCGATGCGGACGGCGTTGGAATAGCTGGAAAGGGAGCTGACCACGTCGTTTAGCATCGTGTAGGAACTCTGCTTCAGCGCCGCGCTGCCGGAATCGAAGAAGCCGGCCTCTTTGAGGCTCACCACCAGGCCGCGCTGGGTGATGGAGACGGCGACCTTGCCCTGGGCTCCGGCTTTCATGAGGTAGGCTTCGATGGCCGCCTTGGTCATCTTGAAATCCTGCTCGTTGCCCCTGCTCTTCCCTCTCCTGGGGACCATGGTGGTCTTGCGGACTCCGGGGATGATGCTGATGTTGCCGGCGTCGATGGCGGCAGGACGGGTGGCGGGAGCGCTGGTGCTGTAGCCGAATGATTCCCGCATGGACGCCATAACCTCCTCGACCTTCTTCTTGTCGGTCTGGCTCATGGCGTAGAGGGTGACGAAGACGGCGAAGAGAAGGGTTATGAAGTCGCCGTAGGAGACCAGCCAGCGCTCGTGATTCGGTTCCTTCTCATGTTCCTTCTTTCTCCTGGCCATCTACTTGCCCTTCTTCTCGGCACCTTCGTGCATGTAAGCCCGCAGCTTCTGCTCGATGAAGTGGGGGTTCTCGCCGTTCTGGATGGCGATCAGGCCCTCGATCACCATCTCCTTCTGCAAGAGCTCTTCCCTCATGCGATGTTTGAGCTTGGTGCCGAAAGGGATGCAGACGATGTTGGCGACCATGAGGCCGTAGATGGTGGCGACGAAAGCGACGGCGATGCCGCCGCCGAGCTTGGAGGCGTCGGAGAGGTTACTCATGACATGGATCAGACCGAGCACGGCGCCGATGATACCGATGGTCGGCGCGAAGCCGCCGGCGGACTCGAAGACCTCGGCGCTACCCTTGGCGTGGGACTCGAAGGAGCTGAGCTCGATCTCCATGGTCTCGCGCAGTTTCTGGGGGTCGATACCGTCGACCACCAGGGAGATCCCTTTCTTGGTGAACGAGTCCTTGACCGTCTGGGCTTCCTGCTCGAGGGAGATGAGGCCGTTGCGGCGGGCTTTGGCGGCGTAGTTGATGATGTTCTTGATCACGGCCTCGGGGTCGTCCTTGGGTGGCAGGAAGACCTTCTTGAGGTCCCTGACCGCGGTCACCAGGGTCGGGATCGGGAAACTGACAAAGGTAGCGGCGCAGGTCCCGCCCAAGACGATGATCGCGGCGGTAGGCTGAATCAGGGCTCCCATGTGGAGCCCTTCCAGGGCGGCTCCTCCGAAGACGGCGCCAAACCCCAACAGCAATCCGATTATACTTGCCAAATCCATAACTTATCGTGAGCCCCGGTGTAATCGGTGTTAAAGCCGGCAGAGCGGATGGTAGCTGTCCGCGTCGTTTCTGCGCAGATAGCGCTTGGCCGCGCCGGGTCTGGCTCGCCGCTGCAGGCGCGCCTTGAAATTGACAATCCGCCCGATCACCACTTGGGCCGGCTCCAGCACCAGGTAACGGTTGCCGTTGGAAAGGGTGATATGGGTATCGGGAGTCTCCGTAATGATCTCAATGAGATCACAGTTGAGGTACATCTCGCTGCCATCGAGCGTCGTCACCTTGATCATAAGTCACCATACCTGGAGATGCGGCAGTCGCAACCACTAGTTAGGTATTTCGGCCTCAGCACCGAAAGCTTTAGCCCTATCTTTTGCCCGCGCAAACTCCCGCCAGTTAACAGTCACGCCGTCACAGGTTAATAAGAGCGGCCAACGGATCGTAGATAGTCCCGTCCCCTCCTGCCACCTCCCTCGACGGGAGGTCCGGGATGGTGACCGCTCCCCCCCCCGGAGGGGGAGGGGAGGGCCTTGTGTCGCCAGATCCGTTTCGCCAAATAAAAAAGGCCGCGCGGGGAGTGATTAGAGCTCTCGCGCGGCCTTTCCCCGGCTCTTCCGCCCCCTCTGCGCTACTTCATGTAGTCGAGCAGACTGAGCTGTGTGAGCTTCGCAGTGGTCGACAGCGCCGCATTGAAGGCGGTGGTCTTCTGGCTCAGCAGCACCCCTGCCTTGGCCATGTCGACGTTCTGGAGATTGCCGTAGACGTCTTTGAGGGTGTTCTGGTTGTCGGTGATCATCGTCTTCATGTTATCCAGCCGCACCAGCCGCCCCGCCACGTCGGACTGGGTGGAGTTCAGCTGGGTCGATGCCGCGTTCAGGTTCTTGATCCCGTCGGCGATACCGGCCGTGTTGTTGCTGGAGATGGCGGAGATGATGGCATCGATGCTCCCCAGGATGTCCACCGGGCTCGAACCCGCGGTGGCGCCGCTCCCCACGGTCGCAGCCGGGGTGCCTCCGCGCAAAAGGATCCCGCCGGAAACGTTGGTGGCCACCGTGCTCCCCGGCGCGATCTCCACGCTCAGCTGGTCGTTGGTTCCGGAGAAGACCCCTGCCGAATCGAAGGGCCGGCTGGTCTTGTAACCGCCGAAGACGTACTGCCCCCCCACGCTGGTGTTGCCCAGGTCGATCAGCTGCGACTTGAGCTGGGTCAGATTATTGACCGCTCCCGATATGGCGGAAGGGTCGCTCGAGCCGTTGACCATGTCCCCGGTGATCTTCTTGACCTGCTGCATCACCGAGGTCATGCTGGTCAGTGCCGTGTTGGCGACATTCAGCAGCAGACTCCCCTTGGTGATGTTGGAGGTGTACTGGTCCCCCGAGTTTATGTGCTCCTGCAGGTCGATGAGCTGCCTGGTGGTCAGCGGGTCATCGCTCGGCCGGTTGACGTTGTTGCCGGAGGCGATCTGCTCCTGCAGGGTGTCTATGGCCTGCCGGCCCTGCTGCAGGTTGTAAAGGGCGTTGTCGGCTGTCATGCCGGGAGTGATTCTCATCTTTCGTTTCTCCTATCGCACCATGCCCAAAACGGTGTCGAGCATCTCGGTTGCCACGTTGATGACCTTGGCCGACCCCTGGAAGGCCTGCTGGTACTTGGTCAGGTTCGTCAGTTCCTCGTCCAGCGACACGCCTGAATTCGACTGGCGCAGGTTGTTGAGCTGCTTCAGGAAAGCCTCTCCCTGCGAGGTGACGTTCTGCGCCCCCTGGGTGTCGGTGCCGACCTTGCCCACCAGTGCGCTGTAGTAACCGGCGAAGGTGGCATTGCCGGAGGTGAAGGCCATGGAGGTGGTCTGGATATCGGCGATGTTGAGCGCGTTGACGTTGTTGCCGCTGCTGGTCGGGGCGGGGTCGGTTGCCGTCGGCAACGCAGCGGCAATCTTGGCCACCGTGAGGTTGGAGTCGAGCGCGATGGTGGCGCTGGTGGTGCCGGCTGCGGCGAAGAAGTTGTTGCCGGTGGTCCCGTCAGTGCCGTAGCCCGCCGCATGCTGTGTATTCACAGCGCTCACCAGCTTGGAGGCCATTTCGTCGAGGCTGGAGAGGTACCCGGGGACGATACTGTCCCTGACCTGGAGGGTGCCGCCGATCTCGCCGAGGCTGTTGCCGGCACCTCCCACGGTCGCGGTCACGTTGGTGTCAAGCGCCGGGTTGTTGGCCGAGGGGGGGTTGCCGACGGCGGTGATCATGATGTCGTTGGTCCCGGAGCCGTTGGGGTTGGTGTAGATGGTCGCGTAGCTTGTCCCGCTCACCAGCTGGTTTCCGCCGGAGAGCGTGACCGTGGCGGTGCCGTCGCTGGCGATGGTCGAAGTAACGCCGGCCTTCTCGGAGAGCTTGCGGATCAGCAGGTCCCTCTTGTCGAGAAGTTCGTTGGAATTGCCACCCACCGCCTGCGTTGCCACGATCTGCGAGTTCACCAGGGCCAGGTTCTTGGCGTTGTCGGACATGTCGGCGGTGATGCCGATCAGGTTGTTGTCGGCAGTGGTCGAGACCGTGGTGAGGCTGGCGTTCATGCTGTGGAAGGTATCGACCAGTATCTGCGACTTGGAAAGGAGCGACTGACGCTCAGCCGCCCCGCCGGGGTTGGTCGAGAGATCCTGCCAGGCAGCGAAGTAGTTGTCCACCGCCTTCCCCAGCCCGTCCATGGAGAGCTCGTTGAAGGAAGGCTGGATCTGCTCCAGCGCCGTCTCCTTGGCCAGGTTCTGCTGGTAGGTGCTGTTGCCGTTCATGATCTGCTGCTGGACCATGCCGTCATAGGAGCGCCGGACCGACTGGATCTCCACCCCGGAGCCGAGAGGGAACCCGTTGGCGGAGGTGACGGGGGCATTCTCCATGATCACCTGCTGCCGCGAATAGCCATCGGTATTGATATTGGCGATATTTTCGCCCGCGACCTCGATAGCCAGCCGCTGGGCGGTGATCCCGGAGGAGGCTATGTCAAAGATATTGCCGATCCCCATCTAGACCTCCTTGCAGACGAAACGGCTGCCGCCGCGCCTGGCCACCAGCGACCCGGCCATCCCGTAGGTGTCGCCGGGGTTGAAGAGGCGGTTGAAGAAGGTTGCGGAGCGATCGACCATCTTGAGCGAGTCCTCGAGGAGGCCGCGGTTGAGGGCGAGGACGCCGTCCAGCGCCTTGGATTCGCAAGAGACCATCGACTGCGCCTCCCTGAGCGCCAACTGCTCCGGCTGCGGGAGCCTGGCTATGATGGGAGAGAGGGTGGTGTTCCCGGCAAGGCCGAGTTCAGCCCCGAGCGAGGCGATCATCCCTTTGCATTTTTCCGAAAGCTGCCCCATCCGCTCCATCGCCCCCACTATTTCCAGCTGGTTCTCCTCCATGCGGGCAAGGTCAAGGGAGACCAGGCAGGACTGCTCCACCTGCAAAAGGGCCTTCAACTCCTTGAGGAGAGCCCCCTTCTCCGAAAGGGCCGAGATAAGTTCCGCTATGCTACGTTTCATAAGCCTTCTCCCTTATTGCGTCGCGAATGATTCCATCATTTTCTGCGCCAGAACCCCGGACGCCACCCGGTATCCGCCGTCCTGCAGGCTCTGCTTGGCCAGCGCCACCCGGTCCAGTCTGACCTCGGGGAATGCCGACAGGTCCCGCTTCAGCTTGTCGATCTCGATCCCGCTCGAGGAGATGTCGACCCGGTCGATACTGCGGCCCCGGCCGGCAGCTCCACTGCCGCGGCTCTTCTCGGCAGCCGCGCTCTCGCTGCCGGCAGCCTGGCCGGCGTCGGCGGCTGCGTTCTCCTTGGCAGCCGCCCCGGACTGGCCGAGGTCCACGATATAGGCCGCCCCGTTAATCTGCATGGTCAGCCCCCTTTACCTGGGCGGGTGCAGCCTGGTTGGTGCGGGTAAGCTCCTTCTCGATCATCCTGGCAAGCCCGATGCTGCCGCTTTTGGATGCGGCGTCGGCATACTGCTGGTCCAGGAGGGAACGGAAGGTCTCTTCGCCGCGCCCCCCCCCGGTCAGCTTGTCCTCGCCGACGGTGCTCCGCATCGACTTCAGCATCATCCCGACAAACATGGCCTCGAATTCCTGCGCCACCTTCTTGGCCGCGGCAGGGTCGTTATTCTTGCCGCGGCTCTTCAGCGATCCCGGCACCTGGGTTTCGGTGACCGGCATCGCCGCGGCTGGAATGTTCTTTATCTCCATCATCTCACTCCTTGAAGCTACATCACGCTCAGCTCGGCGTTAAGGGCACCGGCGGCCTTGATGGCCTGCATGATACCCAAGAGGTCCCTGGGGGTCACGCCGAGGGTGTTGAGGGCGCGGACCACGTCTCCGAGGTTGGCGCCTTCCCTGAGCAGCGAAAGGTTCACCTTGTCCTCGGCCACCCTCAGGTCCGTTCTCGGGACGACCGTGGTGGTCCCCTTGGCAAACGGGTTCGGCTGGGAGACCCTCGGACTCTCCTTCACCACCACGGTCAGGTTGCCGTGCGAGACCGCCACCGTCGAGATGCGCACGTTCTCACCCATCACCACGGTTCCGGTCCGCTCGTTCATGACCACCCGGGCAGTGACATCGGGGTTCACCTCCAGCCGTTCCATCTCGGCCACGAACTGCACCAGGCTGTCGCGGTACGAATCCGGCACGGCAATCTGCACGCTACCCGGATCGGTCAGTGTCGCCACCTGCGCCTTGAAGCGGTCGTTGATGGCGGTGGCCACCCGCGAGGCGGTGGTGAAATCGGACTGGTGCAGGTTGAGTTTCAGATTGGCCTTTCCCGCCAGCACGTTCGGGAGCTCACGCTCGATCAGCGCCCCGCCCGGTACGGTGCCGGCGGTCGGGTGGTTCTTGGCGGCCGTCGCGGCCTGGCCGCCGTAGCTGAAGGAGTTGGTGAGGATCGGCCCCTGGGCCACCGCGTAGACCTGGCTGTCGGCGCCCTTTAGCGGCGCCATCAGGAGTGTCCCGCCGGCGAGGCTTTTGGCATCCCCCAGGGAGGAGACCAGCACGTCGAGGTGGTTCCCCTGCTTGGCGAAGGGAGGAAGCTCCGCGGTCACCATGACCGCCGCGATGTTCTTCACGGTGATCTCGTTGCGGTTGACCGTGACCCCCATGCGCTCCAGGGCCCCTACCAGCGACTGCACCGGGAACTTGGTCTGGTCCGTGTCGCCGGAGCCGTTGAGCCCCACCACCAGGCCGTAGCCGATCAACTGGTTGGCCCTGACGCCGTCGAAGGCCGCGATGTCCTTGATGCGAGCCGCCTGCGCGAAGTGGGGGATGAGCAGCATGACGAGCGCGAGGACGGAAGTTATCTTGAGGAATTTACCTTTCACCATTCACCATTCACCTTTCACGTCTTTACGCCTTTAGAACGGCCAGACCTTGTCGAAGATGTTCATCAGCCAGCCCGGGCTCTGGCGGTCGCTGATGACCCCCTTGCCGGTGTAGTTGATCCTGGCGTCGGCCACCAGCGCCGAGCTCACCGTGTTGTCGGCGCTCACGTCGCGGCTTCGCACCATCCCGGTCAGCACGATGATCTGGTCCTCGTTGTTGACCTTGACGCTGCGTCGCCCCTCGATCAGCAGGTTGCCGTTGGGGGTGACATCCGTGACCTTGGCCGAGATGGTGGCCTGCAGGGTCTCCTGGCGGGAGGTCGAGCCGCTGCCGCTGTACTTGGTGTCCAGATTCGCGCTTACCAGGTTGGCCAGGTCCATCCAGGTATGGATGGCGGTCTTCTCCAGGCCGAAGAGGTTGGGGATCCCCCCCGAGATGCTGCTGCTGCGCTTGGTGTCGGTGCTCGCCTGCTTGCTGGCGCTCGCCTGCTCGGAGATGAGGATGGTGATGATGTCGCCGCGCCTGCGGGCCTTGAGGTCCTCGGCCAGCCCGGCCGAGGAGGCCTGCCACAGCGAACCGGAGGCGTAACTCACCTGGGGCCTGGGGATCTGCTCGTCGAAGGTCGGGGTCTTGACCTCGGCGACCTCGTGCGAACAGGCCGAAAGGATCAGCGGCGCGCCAAGGAGGGCGCAGGCCAGTATCTTGTTGAAAACTTTGTGCATCAGAAATCCACCTTTACCGTGGTTGCGTCCACCACCCAGGCCGCGAGGTCCTTCTGGGAGGAGGCGTTCTGGACCATGATCTGGTCGCCGACTGCCCCGGCCCCTTTGGCCCTGCCGGTCGCGGTAATTCTCACCACGTCGTTTTCCGCCACGATGGTAACCATCTGGCCGCTCTTGATCACCGGCACCCGCTCGATGTAATCGCTGCGCACCGGGTTGTTGGGCCTGAGCGTGTTCTTCACCCGCAGCCCCACCGCATCGTCTATGCTTTTCAGGAAGCGTCCCTGCACGTGGGCCAGGTCCCTGCGCGCCACCGACAGGTCTTGGGCGGTCAGCACCTCGCCGCGCTCCAGGGTCCGGGTGGGAACCACCATCTCGGTCAGCGCCTCGACCTCGGCCAGCACGGTCTGGTTCTTCTTCACTTCGCCGTCCACCCTCACCACCAGGGCCAGGGAAACGTTGCCGTACCCTTCCCAACGCTCCGGGGCCACCACCTCGTAGCTCACCTGACCCGGCGGAAGCTTGAGATCGCCGGAATAGCCGATCTTCCTGACGGTGACCTGGGCGTTGAGCGGCGCCGCCCGCTGCACCAGGAACTCCTCGATCACGCGGCGCACCTCCTGCTCGCGGACCACCTGCCCTGCAGGCTTGGCGGCGGGGGCCGCGGCCGGTGCCGGCAGCGCGAAGGCTGTGACGGGCAGGACGAAAAGCGCCAGGGCCAAAAGGAGTGCTCTCATCAGGCTACCTCTTCAGTCCCGCGGCCTGCTGCAGCATTTCGTCGGAGGCCTGGACAGCCTTGGAGTTGATCTCGTAGGCGCGCTGCCCCACGATCATGTTGACCATCTCCTCCATGATGCTCACGTTGCTCATCTCCACGTACCCCTGCTCCAGGGTCCCCAGCCCGTTCTGGCCGGCGGTCCCGGTGGTGGCCGCGCCAGACGAGTCGGTGGGGAGGTAGAGGTTCTTGCCGATGCTGTTCAGGCCCGAGGGGTTGGAGAAGGAGGCGAGCTGCAGGGTACCGACCGTGGTCGCGGAGTTCTGCCCCCCCTGCTGGACGGAGACGGTGCCGTCGCTGCCGATGGTGACCTTGGTGGCGTTGTTGGGGATCACGATCTCCGGCAGGATGGGGCTCCCTTCCGAGGTCACCAGCCTCCCCTGCCCGTCCTTCTTGAGCGCCCCCGCCCGGGTGTAGGCGGTGGAGCCGTCGGACTGCTGGACCTGCAGGAAGCCGTCCCCCTGGATGGCGACGTCCAGGTCGTTGCCGGTCTGGGTAATGTTCCCGGCCGAGAAGATCTTGGTCACCGCCGCGGGTTTGACCCCGAGGCCGACCTGGATCCCGGTGGGGATGGTGGTGGTGTTGGTGGCGGGGGCGCCGGTCGTCTTCACCGTCTGGTACATCAGATCCTGGAAGTCGGCGCGGCTCTTCTTGAACCCGGGGGTGCTGGAGTTGGCGAGGTTGTTGGCCACCACGTCTATGTTCATCTGCTGCGCCTGCATCCCGGATGCGGCCGTCCATAAGGCCCTGATCATGTTATTTCTCCCTCTTTGTTTTGGTTTACATATCCCCCCTTTGAAAAGGGGGACTTCAACTCTCCTAGACCTTGCCCAGGTCGTTGGCGGCCTTGGCGGACAGCTCGTCGTAGCTTCTGACGGCCCTGCTGCACGACTCGAAGTAGCGGCTTGTCTCGATCATCCGCGCCATCTCCACGACCACGTTCACGTTGGAGCCTTCGAGGAAGCCCTGCCTCACATCGGCCGTCGAGGTGGTCGGGGTGGCCTGCGGGTCGGAAGGGACGAAGAGCCCGCTCCCCAGCTTGTTGAGCGCGTACGGCTTGGCGAAATCGACCTGGCTGATGGTCCCGGCCGCGGTGCCGTCGACGCTGACCACCCCCTTGGGGGAGATCTCGACCCGGCCTCCGGAGATGGTGATCGGTCCGCTGGTCCCCTGCACCTCGTAGCCGTCGGCGTTCACCAGCTTGCCGCTGGCGCTGCGCTGGAAGTTCCCCTGCCTGGTGTAGGCCTGCCCCTGGGGGGTGTTGACCACGAAGAAGCCGTCCCCGTCCAGTGCCAGGTCGAGGGAGTTGTCGCTCTTTTGCATGGTCCCCTTGGAGAAATCCGTGGAGAAGCGCTCGCTGCTGAAGGTCGGCTGCTGCGTCGGATTATTGACGCCGGCCAGCACGCTCTCGAATTCGATCTGGTCGGCCTTGAATCCGGGGGTGCTGGCGTTGGCCAGGTTGTTGGTGATCACCTCGAGCCGGCGCTGCGCCGAGAGGTTCCCCGACAGTGCGGCATACATTCCGCTGTTCATGCTCCCCCCCTAGGCGACCTTTTTCATCTTGCCGCGCAGCCTGATGATGGCCTGGCTGTGCAGCTGCGAGATCCTGGACTCGGTAAGATCGAGCACCGCGCCGATCTCCTTGAGGTTCAGCTCCTCGTAGTAGTAAAGCGTGATCACGATCCGCTCCTTCTCGGGGAGGTTCTCGATGGCCTCGGCCAGCCGCTCCACCGTCTGGCGGGCGATCATCTGGTTCTGGGGGCTCTCGGTCCCCTTGTCCTCCAGCACATCCAGAAGGCCGAAGGGGGCGCCGTCCTCGTCATGCCAGGCGTCGTCCAGGCTGACGAAGGAGAGGAGGTGGATCTCCTCCAGGAGACGGAAGTAGTCCTTGAGCTCGAGCCCCATGGCTACGGCCACCTCGTCGCTGGAGGGATTGCGCCCCAGGCGCTGCTCCAGCATGGAGAATTCCTTCTCCAGCTTCTTGAACTTGTCCCTGAGACTCCTGGTCAGCCAGTCCTGGGCCCTGAGCTCATCCATGATGGTCCCGCGGATGCGCTGCTCGGCGAAGGTCTTGAACTGGACCCCCCGGTTGGGATCGAAGCGCTCGGCGGCCGAGATCAGCCCCACGATCGCGGCGCTCCTCAGGTCTTCGCGGTCCAGGTGGGGAGGGAGCGACGAGGCGATCCGGTCCACGATGAACTTGACCAGCGGGAGATGGGAGACGACGAGTTCGTCCCTGCTCAGTGGCACCCCGCGATGCGCTTCCTGCTCGTAGGCCTTAAGAAGACAGTTCATGATTCCTCCACTGCTTTTTTGCTGCGATCGGATCTATCTGCATCTGGAGAGCATCGCCCCCCTCTTCTGACATTATCTTGTGGGCCAGTGCCCGAAAACCGATGGAGGCCCTCGCGTCGGGATAGAGGCGGCAGAGTGCGCCGCGCCTCCTGACCGATTCGACCAGCATCTCGTCCTGGAGGATGCAGCCGGAGTATTCCATGGAGACGTCCAGGAAGCGCCCGGTGATGGTCGAGAGCTTGGCGTAGAGCGAGGCCCCTTCCTCGGCGTTGCGGCACATGTTGACCAGCAGCCGGAAATGTATGCCGCCGTCCCGGCTGGAGAGGGTCTTCATCAGGGCGTAGGCGTCGGTGATGGAGGTCGGCTCCGGGGTCACCACCAGCATGATCTCCCGCGACAGCGCGGCGAAGCCGGTGACGTTGGCCGAGATGCCGGCCCCGGTATCGATCAGGTAGTAGTCGAAGCGGTCCTGCAGCCGCACCATCCCCTGCAGCAGGGAAAAACGCTCGCTGGGGGAAAGCGAGGTGTACTGGTGCAAAGCCATCGACGCGGGAAGTACGCTGATCCCTTTCCCTGCGCCGAGCACCGTCTCCTCCATCGTCGTCTCGCCCGAAAGGACGTGGTGCAGGGTGTGCTGGACCTCGAGGCCGAGCCTCAGGGAGATCCCGCCCATCCCCAGGTCCGCGTCCACGATCAGCACCCGCTTGCCCAGCGAAGCCAGCGACTCGGCCAGGTTGACCACGACCGAACTCTTGCCGACCCCGCCCTTGCCGCTCGTCACCGATATCACCCGGAGCCCGTCGCGCACCTTCAGCCGCGGCGGCCCCTCGTTGCGCGCCTTGTTGCGCCCTGCCAGTTGTCTCAAGGTATCCGCCTGATCTGCTGCGCCACGTGATGCGCTCATCGTCCAGCCTCCTTGACCACCAGGGAGGCTACCCTTCTCCCGGTCGCGAGTTCGATATCCTCGGGAACCTTCTGCCCCGTTGTGAAGTAGGAAAGCGGCAACCTGTGCTTGAGGTGCGTGTCGACGATGCAGCCGTAGCTCTCGCTTTCGTCGAGCTTGGTGAAGAGGAGCTTGCTCACCGGAAGCGCGCCGAACATGGCCACGATCTCGTCCAGCTCCCTGGGCCTGGTGGTGGCCGAGAGGCAGAGGTAGGTCTCGATGCCGGGCTGGCACTCCAGGAATCCCTTGAGCTCGTCGATCCGCTCCGAATCCTTGGGGCTTCTCCCGGCGGTGTCGATCAGGATCAGGTCCTTGTCGGCGTGCTTGGCCAGGGCCTGGTGCATCTCCTGGATGCTGGCCGCCACCTCCAGGGGAAGGTCCATGATCTTGGCGTAGGTCTTCAACTGCTCGACGGCGCCGACCCTGAAGTTGTCGGTGGTGATCAGGGCCACCGACAGCCGGCGGTTCAGGGCGTGCATGGCGGCCAGCTTGGCGATGGTGGTGGTTTTCCCTACCCCGGTGGGGCCGACCATGGCCATCACCTTGGGGCCGTTCTTCTTCATGCGCACACTGCCGGTGCACTTGACCAGCGAGGTCAGGGTCTGCGCCAGCAGCGCCGTCAGCTCCTTCGCCCCCGCACCCTCCCGGGCCGCGGGGCGCACCCGCTCCATGAGAAGCTCCACCGCCGCCGGGCTGAGCTCCTCGGCGCGCAGTTCGGCGGCCAGGCGATCGAGGAGAGGATGCTGCTCGGAAAGGACATCTTTCTCCTGCAGTGCCCGGTAAGGCTCGACATCGTCGGCGGCCGCCTTGGGCTGCTGCTCGACCGGCTGCGGCAGCGCGTGCTGGCCTCCTGCATCGGCCAGCGGGAAGGTCAGCGGCTTGGGCTGCTGCTTCCCGTCCTTCACGGAAACCGCGCTGTAGAGGAGCTTCTTGATCTCTTCCAGTTCCTCCTTGGCGAAGGTCCTCGGCCCCTCCTGCTCCGCCGCGGCCTGAGGCCGTGCCGGCTGGACGGGGGCGGCGGCCGGAGCGGCCTCCTTCTTCGCCAGCGCCTCGACGCGCTGCTTGAGCTCGCGCACCTCGCGTGCCAGCGGGCCCAGCATGGAGTTCTGGAACTCATCGCGGGTCGAGAGCTCGCGCTCCGGTGGGGGCGGCGGCTCCTCGCGATAGGGGTTGGGACGCGCCACGGGCCGCGGCTCCAGGGCCGCCGTCACCTCGAAGTACGGCTTGCTGAAGTAACCAAGGATCCCCCTGCGCCTCTCCTTCTTGGAGGAGAGGATCATGGCATCCAGCCCCATCTCGGCCTTGACCATCCGCAAGGCCTCCGACATCTCCGCTGCCTGAAAGGTTTTAACTAGCATTGAGCACCACCACCCCTAAAGATTGGATTTTAATATTGGGCGGGATCTCGTTGTGCGAGATGACCGCTAGATTTGGCATGTAACGTTCCGTCAGTTTCTTCACATGACGCCGTATGGTCGGCGAGGCCATCAGCACCGGCAGGGAGCCCGCGCCGTCAAACTGTTCAGCATTGCGCCTGATGACCTGAAGGATGCGCTGCGCCACGTGCGGGTCGATGGCCAGGTAGCTCCCCTGCTCGGAGAGCTGGACCGAGTCCGCGATAGTCTCCTCGACCTCGCGCTCCATGGTCAGCACGCAGAGGGTGTCGTCCTCGCGCTTGTACTGCTCCACGATGTACCTGCCGAGACTTTGACGCACGAACTCGGTCAGCATGTCCGGATCCTTGGTGACCCCGCCGTAGTCGGCCAGGGTCTCCAGGATGGAGCGCAGGTCCCTGATGGAGACGCTCTCCTTGAGGAGGTTCTTGACCACCCTGAGCACGGTACCGAGGCTCAAAAGCGACGGGACCAGTTCCTCCACGACTTTGGGGAGGGTGGAGGCGATGCCGTCCAGAAGCTGCTGCAGTTCCTGGCGCCCGACCAGTTCGTGGGCGTGTTTCTTGATGATTTCGCTGATGTGGGTGGCCAGGATGGTGGTGTTGTCGACCACCGTGTAGCCGGAGATCTGCGCCTGCTCCCGCTCCTTCCCCTTGATCCAGATGGCAGGGAGGCCGAAGACCGGCTCGGTGGTCCTGATCCCCTCCAGCTGCCCGGTGGCGCCGCCGGAGTCCATGGCCAGGTACTGGCCTGAGAGCTCGCCGCCGCCGACTTTGGCGCCGTTGATCAGGATGTTGTACTCGTAAGGCTTCAGCTGCAGGTTGTCGTGGATGTGGATCGGCGGCACGATGAAGCCCATCCGGTCCGCAACCTGTTTCCTGATGGAGCGGATGCGGTCCAGGAGCTCGCCCTGCTGGTTGGCGTCGACCATCGGCACCAGGCCGTAGCCGACCTCCAGCTCCAGCATGTCCAGCGGCCGGATCGAACTGATCTGGTCGAGATCCTCCTCCGCGGTCTGGGCTGCCGCCGCCTCTTCGACCTCATCCACCTTCTTCTCGACCGCCATGCGGCTGATCAGATAGGAGACGCCGGAGAGGAGCAGGAAGGCGAAATGCGGAAGCCCCGGGATCATGGCAAAGAGGAAGAGCACACCGGAAGCGACCTGGAAGGCCTTGGGGTAATTGAGGAGCTGCCCTGCGATCTCGTGGCCGAAGTTGTTCTCGTCGGCGGAGCGGGTCACGATGACGCCGGCCGCGGTGGAGATGATCAGCGCCGGGACCTGGGCCACCAGGCCTTCCCCGATGGTGAGGAGGGTGTAGTTGGCCAGCGCGTCCTGAAGGGGCATCCCCTTCTGCCAGACGCCGATCACGAAGCCGCCGACGATGTTGACCAGCATGATCATGATGCCGGCCACCGCGTCCCCGCGGACGAACTTGCTGGCACCGTCCATGGAGCCGTAGAAGTCGGCCTCGCGGGCGATGTTCTTGCGGCGGGCCTTCGCTTCCTTGTCGGTCAGCAGGCCGTTGGAGAGGTCGGCATCGATGGCCATCTGCTTGCCCGGCATGGCGTCCAGGGTAAACCTGGCGGCCACCTCGGCCACGCGGCCCGCACCCTTGGTGATGACCACGAAGTTGATGATGACCAGGATCAGGAAGATGACCGCGCCGACCACGTAGTTGCCGCCGACCACGAACTGGCCGAAGGCCTTGATGACCCCGCCCGCGGCCTCGGTTCCCTCGTTGCCGTGGATCAGGATCAGTCGGGTGGAGGCGATATTGAGGGCGAGCCTGAAGAGTGTGGTGACCAGGAGTATCGATGGAAATACCGAGAAATCGAGAGGTTGTATGGTATAGAGGCAGACCAGCAGGATTACCAAGGCGATGGTGATGTTGGCGGCAAGGAAGACGTCAAGCAGGAACGCCGGCAGGGGGACGATCATCAGCGAAAGTATCCCTATCAGGGCTACCGCCATGTAGATATCCGAATTCCTGCCGGATGTTGGTACTGCCAGAGTGTTCGCTGCGGTGTCGGCCATACTTGTAACTTCCTCGCCTTTGGGTTTCCTGTCGGCACCGGACTCAGTGCAACCGGTATGCCATCTCCCCGGGAAGTTCTTGTCGCCGCCTCTCCTCGGCAAAAACCTGATAAAAACCACTGAAGAGGTCCAAGCACACGCCGATAAGGCTAGTTGCCACCGTCATTTTTAACGGTCACAAGTCAACATTTTGACCTTTACGCCTTCACTGACAGCCGACCGTCAGCGCGACCAGCGACCTTCTCCCTTCCCACCAGCTCTTGTCGTTCTCGCCCCTGGCCGTGCTGTCATGCTTTCCAACCTCCGCTTGCCTCAGGCGGGACGCCAGTGCCGGAATTTTTCTGTTGATAAAAAGCCGCATTACCTTTATCTTTTTCAAATTTTTCGCGAAGGGCATTCATGCATATCAGGCTTCTCATTACCCTCATCCTCATCACCGTGGCACTCACCGGCTGCACCAGTTACCTCCCCACAGGACAGTTCCCGCTTCCCAGGATGGAGCAAGAGACGGTGAAGGTGGTTACCATCCCGCTCCCTGTCATCGCCTCCAGCCCCAATGAAGGCATGACCTACGGCGCGCTCACCGCCTTTCTGCTCCACAACAAGAAAGATGAGATCTCGACCCTGATCGCCCCGCAGGTGAACCATAACGACAACTACGGGACCACCGCCACCGTCTACGGTGCCTTCTATCCTTCTCAGGACCGGAGCGTGGAGGTGAACCTGGCCAAGTCGAGCAAGGTGAACGACGATTACGAGCTCAAGCTGCGCGACCAGACGCTGCTGGACAAGAAGCTCGAACTGAACGCCTTCATCTTCGCCTACTCTGACGGTTCGGCCCGCTTCTTCGGCTTCCAGTCCACCAGTTCGCCCGAAAACGAGACCAATTACGCGGACAAGGAGAAGGGCTTCACCTCGTCGGTCGGCTACCCCGTACTTGACCACACACAACTCGTTTTCGGAGAGCGCTTCAAGCGGGTGAATATTGGAGAGGGGGCGGTGAAGAAGGTCCCATTCCTGCGTGACGTCTTTACGCCGGAAGAGGTGCCGGGCAGCACCGGGTTCACTGCCCATGCCCAGATGCTTTCCCTGGTCTACAGCACCCTCGACTCTCCGACCATCCCGGTTTCGGGGGTGCGCGCCAAGATCTCGGCGGAAATCAGCTCCAAGGCGCTGGGGAGCAGCGAGAACTACAATCACTACGAGGCGGAGATCAAGGGCTTTTACCCCGTTGACGACGGCCGCTTCATCACCGTCGGGAGGCTGGGGTACAACCAGACACTGGGAGACGGGGTTCCCTTCCTGGAACGGAGTTCGCTGGGAGGCGAGACGACCTTGAGGGGTTATGGCAGGTATCGCTTCATCGACAGCAGTTATCTCTTATGCAACATAGAGGAGAGGATCAGGCTTTTCCGGTGGGAGATCTTTGACGTCCGGGCGGACTGGGAACTTGCGCCCTTCATAGATCTGGGGGGGGTGATGAAGTCACTGGCGGAAGCCAACGGCAACGCCTTCGAGTTCAATCCAGGGATTGGCTTTAGAGCCGTGATACGCCCCAACATAGTGGGCCGCATCGATGTCGGCATAGGCCGCGAAGGTCCCGCCGTCTTCGTGGGGCTCGGGTATCCGTTCTAGTATCTTTGTGCCGCGAAAGGCGCGGCCAGGATCAGGCAAGGCCTCCAACAAAGCTGCCTTGCCTGCTCCCCCTTCTCTTCAGCTCATTATCGATGCAGTTCAGCACCTCGAATTTGTGCAGGGACCAGAGGGGAGCGATGAGGTCCTGGCGGTTGCCGTCGCCGGTCAGGCGCTGCACCACGATCCTCGGGTCGAGCCGCTCGAGATAGTCACAGACCAGGCCTACGTACTGGTCCCGGTCCATGACCTTCACCCCTCCTTGCCGGTACTGGTCAGCCAGCCGCGTCCCCCGCATCACGTGCAGCAGATGGATCTTGATGCCATCGACTCCGGCGTCATTGAGGAATTGGGCACCGGCCAGCATCTCCTCCGGGGTCTCACCCGGAAGCCCGAGTATCACGTGGGCGCAGGTCCTAATCCCCCGCTTCTTGCAACCCTCAAGCGCAGTCATGAAGGCGGCGACATCGTGCCCCCTGCCGATGGATGCCAGCGTCCTGTCCAGCGGCGACTGCAGGCCCAACTCGAGCCAGAAATAGCAACGCTCGGCATAGGAAGCGAGCAGGTCGAGGGTCTCCTCCGGCAGGCAATCCGGCCTGGTCCCCACTATCAGCCCCACCACATCAGACACCGATAGAGCTTCGTCATACAGCGTTTTCAGCCGCTCTACGGGCGCATACGTGTTCGAGTAGGACTGGAAATAGGCGATGAATTTGGCGGCCTTGTATTTCCGGACCATCACCTCCTTGGCGTGCTCGAGCTGTCCGGCGACTCCTGCGCCGTGGAGGATCCCGAATGAGCCGGACCCTTTCCCGCCGCAGAAGATGCAGCCGTCCACGCCGATGCTGCCGTCCCGGTTCGGGCAGGTGAAGCCGGCGTCCACGGAGAGCCTCTGGACCTTGCAGCCGAAGACTCTCTTCAGCTCATCGGAAAATGCGTTGTAGCGGTGCGTCGTTTCTTCCATGTCCCTCTTCTATCATAGTTTAATGGGAGATGGGAACAAGTCATCCTTATGAGTAGATCGCCGCCCGGCAGTAACTCTCCCCTGGCACATTCCCTTCCCGCCCCGCGCGTTGAGCTACGTCCCGCAAAAGCGATGAATTTCCCGTCAACAAAGGAGGATTCCTGGCGGCAAGGTTGCCGGTGCCGGCGTTGCCGAATCTCCCCTGCCCCCCTTTTTCAAAGGGAGGAGAGTTACAGCCTTCAAGTCCCCCTTTGACAAAGGGGGATTTAGGGGGATTTCATGCCGGTGCCGGCTTCACCCACCCCCCCGGCCCCCTCCCATCAAGGGAGGGGGAGTCCTCAACGATAGGGGATGTAAATTCGTCTACAGCGAGCCCGCTTTCCCCCCCGTTTTCTGTTGCGCGGATAGGCTAAAGTCTGTATTTTCAACGACTATGCAAAAGTGTTTTTCGGCTCACGCCATTGAGCAACTCCGTTCAGCAATCAGCGACGCAGAAGGCAACGAGGTCTTTTTTCTCGGTCGTACCGACGAAGCCCGGGTAGTCGTGGAGGTCGAAGCGCTCGCCCGCGGCAACAAGGATGCGGTGCCGGCCATCATGATCGCCTGCTCCTTCGGCGACGTCGTCATCCATAACCACCCCTCCGGCAATCTCACCCCCTCCCAGGCTGACATTGAAATCGCCTCCCTCCTCGGCAACCAGGGGATCGGCTTCTATATCGTCGACAATCTCGGCGAACGCTGCAACCAGGTCGTCGCCCCTTTCTCCAGGAAGAGTGTGGAGCTGCTGTCTTATCCCGAGATCGAGCGTTTCTACGGGCCGGAAGGCGCACTGTCCCGGGCCCTGCCCGGATACGAGCACCGGCCGGAACAGACGAAGATGGCTGTGATGCTGGCTGAAGCCTTCAACGAGGAACGTGTGGCGGTGATCGAGGCCGGCACCGGGACGGGAAAGTCCCTCGCCTATCTCCTTCCTGCGGCACTGTGGGCGGTCAGGAACAAGGAGCGGGTGGTCATCTCCACCAACACCATCAACCTCCAGGAACAGCTGATCCAGAAGGATATCCCCTTCCTGCAGCAGCATGCCGAGATCAAGTTCCGCGCCGTCCTCGTCAAGGGAAGAGGCAACTACCTCTGCCTGCGCAAGCTCCACCTCAATGCCGCCGATTCGTCTCTCTTCAAAGACGAAACGGCGGAGGAGCTGGACGCCATCGTGGCGTGGAGCAAGAAGACCGAGGAAGGCTGCCGCAGCGACCTGTCCTTTATTCCGAAGGACGAGGTTTGGGAGGAACTCTGCTGCGAGGCCGACCAGTGCACCCGCGTCAAATGCGCCTACTACGCCCGCTGCTTCTTCTACAAGGCCCGTCGTGAAGCCGCCGGTGCCGACGTGCTGGTCGTCAACCACGCATTGCTGATGGCCGACCTTTCCGTGCGTCAGGAAACCGGCTACGACGCGACCGCAATTTTGCCGCCCTTTACCCGGCTGGTGTTCGACGAGGGACACCACATGGAGGACGTGGCAACGAGCTTCCTGTCGAGCCAGGTCTCCCGGCTCGGACTGGTGAAGCTGCTGGGCAAGCTCCAGCACCCCAGAAAGGCGCACCGTGGGGTCCTGCCGCAGCTTTCAACGCAGCTCTCATCGGCGGTGCCCGAATCGCAGGACGACCTTTACCTGGAGATCGCGGAGGTTCTGGAAGGAAGACTGATCCCGAAACGTGTAGCCGTCCTCGATTCAGTCACGAGAGGGATGGACGCCATCGCCGATGCCCTCTTGAAGAGGCTGAAGAAAGAAGGGGCGGAGCAGAAACTGCGGGTGACGCCCTCGCTTTATTCCTCACCACTTTGGCCCGAGGTCACGGTCCGCGTGGAGGAGATGTGCAAGGAGCTCGCGGATTACGTGGTGGCCCTCCAGGCCTTCCTGAAGGGTTGCGAGAAGCTGTCGGACAAGGTGCTGGAGAAGCTGGCGGGGCCGCTGACGGATCTTCGCGGAATAAAAGGTCGACTTGAATGCACGGTGGAGGCCCTGCGCTTCTTCACCTCCCGCGATGACGATTTCTGCCGCTGGTTCGAGCTGAAGAAGGGGCCGACAGCGAAGCTCTGTTCATCCCCCCTTGAGGTTGCGGAAACGATCAAGAAGGCGATTCTCGACCGTTTCAAGACGGTCGTTGTCACCTCGGCGACACTGGCTGTTGGAGAGAAATTCGATTTCCTGAAAAGAAGGACCGGGATCGATCTTCTCCCGAAGCTGAAGGTGAATGAGCTCCTTCTCCCCTCTCCCTTCGACTATGCGAAACAGGCCTTGGTCGCAGTCCCGTCCGACATGCCTGAGCCGACCTCGCCGCTTTTCGAGGCGAGGCTCTGCGAGCACCTGCTGAAGGCGCTGAAGATCTCACAGGGACGGGCCTTCGTGCTGTTCACCTCATACGATCTCCTGATCCGGGTGAGCAACCGCTTGGCGGAGCCGCTGAAAGCCGCGGGACTGACACCGATGCGCCAGGGCGAAACCAACCGCCACCTCCTCCTCACCAGGTACAGAACCGCCACCAATCCCGTTCTCTTCGGCACGGATTCCTTCTGGGAAGGAGTTGACGTGCAGGGGAAAGGACTTGAGTTGGTGGTCATTACCCGCCTCCCCTTCCGGGTTCCGACCGAACCGATCCTGGAGGCCAGGAGCGAGCACATAACGGCCATGGGGGGAGACCCCTTCATGAGCTACACCGTTCCTCAGGCTGTCATCAAATTCAAGCAGGGGTTCGGGAGGCTGATCAGGAGCAAGGAAGACCGTGGCGCCGTCCTGATCCTGGACTCGAGGGTGCTGACCAAGAACTACGGCAAGGTCTTCCTTACCGCCTTGCACGGCGTGAAGGTCATGAGAGATGTGGAGTCAAGACTGTGCGAGGAGATGGAGACCTTCTTCGGGCAGGTCTGACGTCAAGAGCATGACCACAGAGGACCCAGAGGGAGATGGACGAGACAGAGGTACTCAGAGTTGAGAAACTCCCCCCTTGTCAAAGGGGGGGGCGGGGGGGATTGCCTTGGCAGTCATTGACCCGCGACACCGGCTAGAAAGCAAATCCCCCTGAATCCCCCTTTGCTAAAGGGGGAATTTAACTACTTGTGCCCGCCGCGAGCAACCGTCACGGCAAAGACGGCCGGGACATCGGCGTCTTGCAGCGCCTCGGCGCATGCTTTCATGGTGCTCCCTGTGGTCAGGACGTCATCCACCAGCAGCACCCGTTTCCCCGCCAACCTCTTTCTATCCCTCACCTCGAATGCTCCCCTCACGTTAGAAACACGGGCTGCAGCATCCAGCGTCGTCTGTGGTTCCGTCCACCGCACCCTCCGCAGGTTCCCGATCTCCAACGGCACCGTCCACTGCTTCTCCAGGACTTTCCCTAGCAATTGAGACTGATTGAAACCCCTTTGCCGCAGCCTTTTACGGTGCAGCGGCACAGGGACAATCACATCTGGCGCCGCCTCTGCGCAGAAAGGCGCCAATGTCACAGCTTGCAGTATCCCCAGAGGTTCGGATAGATGCACCCGATTCCCGTACTTGAAGCGGTGTATCAACTCCTGGACAGGTCCCGACAATAACGTGGCGGAGCGGCAGACGTGCGATTGAGGATGGGCGAGGCAGGCGCCGCAGGTATGATTCTCGCCGTCTTCAGTAGCGAAGGGAGAGCCGCATACGGTGCAAAGGGGGGAAACGAGGAAGGAGACCTTGTCGAGACAGCTGGCGCAGATCAGCAACTGGCCGGCCTGCGGGATGAAAGTCTTGCAGACGTGGCAAAGGGGCGGAAAGAAGAGATCTAGCAGAGAGCGGAAAAACATGCCTGCCTCCGGCTGGTCAACCGCGACAGAAATAGTTTAAGCCCCCTCTCCCTCCAGGAGGCAGGGCTTGCGCGCCGAAGGGCGGCCAGCAGGCGGGATAAG